>JALWJZ010000019.1 GCA_026996855.1 Anaerolineales bacterium | reverse complement strand
GGGCAAAGGTCCACACCTCCCGGCCCTGGAAGATGGCGGGACGGTGGGGCGTGGCCGCGGCCCGGGCCGCGGCCACGCCCCACCGTCCCGCCATCTTCCAGGGCCGGGAGGTGTGGACCTTTGCCCAATGGGACCGGGAAGTGCACCGGGCCGCGGCCTGGTTGCAGGCCCAGGGGGTGCAGGCCGGGCACCGGGTGGCGGCCTGGCGCCTGCCCCGCCGGGAGGCGCTGGTGTTGCTCTGGGCCGTGGCCCGCCTGGGCGCGGTGTGGGTCCCCCTGCACCACCGCTGGACCCCCTCGGAGGTAGCCCGCGCCGCGCAGGAGGTGCAGCCCCATTGGGTGGTGATGGGCCGGGACGCGCCCACGCCCCCCAAGGAGGCCGGGGCGGCCCTTCCGTGGAAAGAAGCAAACCGCCGAAGCGAGGCAGGGCCGTCGGAAGACTTTCCGGGGGCCGCGTTGGCCTCCCTCCAGGGCCTGGTGTTCACCTCGGGGAGCACCGGCCGCCCCAAGGCCGCGGCCCTGACCTGGTCCAATCACTTCTGGAGCGCCTGGGCCTCTGCGGCCCGCTTGGGCCTGCACCGCGACGATGCCTGGCTGTTGCAACTTCCCCTGTACCACGTGGGTGGCCTGGCCACGGTGTTCCGGTGCGTGCTGTACGGCATCCCTCTGGTCCTGCCGCCCCAGGAGGGGCCTTTCGACCCCGATTTGTTCCGCACCCTGCCTTTCGTCCGGCCCCCGACGTTGATTTCCGTGGTGCCCACCATGTTGCATCGGCTTTTGCAAGCCGGGGTGGACCCCTGGCCGGGGTTGCGTGTAGTATTAGTGGGCGGGGCCGCGGCTTTGCCTTCGTTGTTGGAGGAAGCCCGGGCGCGCGGATGGCCCCTGGCCCTCACCTACGGCATGACGGAGACGGCCTCCCAGGTGGCCACCGCGGAGCCGGAACTGGCGGCCCGCAAGCCCGGTACCGTGGGCGCGCCCTTGCTCTTCACCCAGGTGGTGATACGGGACGACGCGGGCCAGGCCCTTCCCCCGGGAGAGGAGGGGGAAATCACCGTGCGCGGACCGACGGTCTTCGCCGGGTATTGGGGAAACGCCGAGGCCACGGCCCGGGCTGTGCGCCAGGGATGGCTGTACACCGGTGACCTGGGCTACCTGGACGAAGAGGGGCACCTGTGGGTGCGGGGCCGCCGGGCTTTCACCATCAACACCGGCGGGGAAAAGGTGTACCCGCAAGAGGTGGAAGCCGTGCTGAGCCAGCACCCCGCGGTGGCCGAAGTGTGCGTGGTGGGCGTGCCGGACCCGGAATGGGGCCAGCGGGTGGCCGCGGCCGTGGTGCTGCGCCCGGAGAGCCGGGTTTCCCCCGAGGAACTGGCCCGGTTTTGCCGCCAGCACCTGGCCGGGTACAAGGTGCCCCGGGTGTGGGCCTTCTGGCCGCGGCTGCCCCGCACGCCCACCGGCAAAATCGACCGCGTCTGGGTGCTTCGGCAATTGCAGGAGGAAAGGGCATGAATCCCGAGTGGGTAGCGGTCTTTCAATCGGCCACGGCCTTTTTGGCTCCTTTTTGGAAAGCCATCACCTGGTTGGGGGACGAAGCCTTCTACCTGCTGGTCTTCCCCCTGGTGTATTGGTGCCTTTCGCCTGGCCTGGGTTTGCAAACGGGCCTTCTCCTGTTGTTCTCGGCCCAGATGAACGAAGCATTGAAACTGGCGTTCCATATGCCCCGCCCCTTCTGGGTGAGCCAGGCCGTGCGTCCTGGGGTTCAGGCATCGGGTTTTGGAATGCCTTCCGGCCATACTCAGCACGCGGTGGTGGTTTGGGGATGGCTGTTGCGGGGCTGGAAGCCGTGGGGGCCATGGGTGGCGGGCCTTCTGGCCGTGCTCATGGGTCTCTCCCGGGTGGCGTTGGGGGTGCACTTTTGGGCCGATGTCCTCGTGGGCGGGGCCTTTGGGCTGGCGTTGCTGGCCCTGTATGCCCGGTTCTCCGGGCAGTGGCAGACGGGTTTGCAGGGTGCAGGTTGGGGGAAGGTGCTGACCGTGGCGGGCGGCGTGGCCTTGTTTTGGGTCGCGGTGGCGGTGTTGGCCCGGTTTTGGAGCATGGAAGCCACGCCCGGATCCTGGGGCCATGCCTGGAGCCTGAAGAACTTGATGACCGCATCGGGTGGATGGATGGGCCTGGTCATCGGCGGTTTTTGGGCGCATCGTCGCGGCGGGTTTGGCGTGCCCGCGAGTTGGCGCGGGAAGGGGCTACGGGCACTGGTGGGCCTGGTGGGGGTGCTGCTTTTGTGGAGGGGGCTGGCCTGGGTTTTCCCTGAAGGGGAAACGGTGCTGGCCTTGCTCGCACGATGGGTGCGATACGGGCTGGTGGGTTTCTGGGTGGCCGGCGGCGCGCCCTGGTTGTTTCAGAAAATGGAAGCGACTCGGTCCCCATCCTCGTGAAGACAGGGCCCTGGGGAAAAGCCTCACGAACCCCCGCGCCCTTCGGGGGAAGGATCGGACGCCGTTTTCGCTTGGCGCCAGGGCAAAGGCTCCCCCGCGATTTGGTCCCAGGTGGGGAAATAGCGGGCGTCGGCCAGCACCCGGCCCGGCGGACGGGCGTGCACGTTGTCCTCGAAATGCACCATGTGCCAGGGGTAGGGCCGGGGAAAGCGGTACAGAAAGGCATAAGCAAAGCGCCAGGCGAAGGTTTGCTGTTCCTCCGTGGGTTGAAGGTCGGCAGGGCGGTGTTGCAGACGTTCCAACAGGTCGAAGTATGCCTCCCAGGTGGTGGGGTCCAGGGTGAAGCCTTTGCCCCGGTAAAAGGCCCGTCCGGCCACCACCACGGGTTTGCCCCAGAGCACCATCTCCAGACCTACGGTGGAGGTGTACACCAGCCCGGCCCGGGCCAGGGGGACCAGGTCGAAGGTGTTGATGTCCGCGTCGGCATCCACCACCACGATGTTGTGAACGCCGGCCGGGAGGGCTTCCTGTACTATCTGGCTCATGGAAAGGCCTTCGGGGCCCAGGTACCTTTCGCCGGGGTGGACCCGGACCACCAGTTGGGCCTGGGGATGGCGGGCGAAATAATCCACCGTGCGGGTTATCCAATCCGTCAGCCCCTGGGAAAAGACCTGCGCGCCCAGCACCACCGAGTCGCCGAACACGTTGGGAGCGAGGAGGAAGATGGGGCGCTTCAGATCCAGGCCCAGGCGCTCCGCGGCCTGGCGGCTCCCTTGGGGCGGGACGTTTTGCCAGCGACGCATGGAACGTTCCCACGTGCGTCCCTGCCAGCGGTCCTGCATGGCCTGGCGGATGCGGGCTTCTTCCTCGGGCGTCAGGGGTTGCTCGCGTACCCAGGCCCACATTTCGTCCATGTTCAGCCGCATGACCGGCTCGTCCTGGCTGAGCCACATGTGGTCCCGCTGTTCGTCGAATTCAAAGGAAGCCACGGGAAAACCCAGGTGTTGCGCCACCCGGTGGGCCACGCCGAATTCCAGAATCAGCCCGTTGGGCAGGGCCAGGGCATGGGGTTTTTCCCGCTGAAGGAAGGTCAACAGGCGTTGGGCTGCGTCCCGATTGCGCCTTCGGCGCAGTTCCCACAAGGGGTGTTCTGGGGGAACGGCTTCCCGTTGCAGGGTGTATTGCATGTCGAAGTAATCGATTTCCTCCAGATCCGCTTCCAGCGCAGCGGGAAGGGGGGAGGGCGCTTCCCGCCAGAGGGAATGCACCCGGACCACCCGTTGCAAGGGTTTCAAGATGTGCCGCAGATAGGCTTCCCGCTGCCAGAGGGCATAGCGGGAGAGGGGGGTGAACCAGTCCCGGTAGGGAAGGAACAGGTAGGTGACCTGATACCCGCGGCCCGCCAGGCCCAGGGCCATGAGCGCGTTGTGGGCCAGCCAGCGATCCAGCATGGTGAAGAGGACCACGGAGCGGCGCTTGGGGGCTTTTTGGGCGAAGGGTTCCGTCTGGGCTACCCAATCCGCCAGATGCAGGGCCATGAATTGCAGGCTTTTCTTGCCCAGGGGACGACGCCGAAGGCGCCAGCGCCAATCCCATTCGGCCACCTGGGGAAGGGCCCCAAACCACGTGTCCAGCCAGGTCGTAAGGGCCATGAACGTTTCCTCTTGCCGTGTGTTGGGTGCGATTTTCGCCACCTGGATTATACTTGCCCCCATGACGCAACGGTACGACCCTTCCGCGGCCATTGCGGTGGTGGATTCGGGCATCGGCGGCCTGTCGGTGTTGCGCGCGCTGGCGCAGCATCTTCCCGGTGAGCGCTGGCTGTATTTTGCCGACCAGGCACACATCCCCTACGGCGAAAAGCCGGCCGACGCGCTGCGGCGTTATGCCCGGCGCATCCTCGCCTTTTTGCAAGAGCAGGGCATCAAGGCGTTGGTAGTAGCGTGCAACACCCTTTCCGCTGCAGCCCTGGAAGATTTGCGCGCTCGGCACCCGGACCTGCCCATCGTGGGGATGGAACCCGCGGTGAAGCCCGCGGCCCAACTCTCCCAACGGGGCGTCGTGGGTGTGATGGCTACCCGGGCTACCCTGACGAGCGAACGGTACCGGCGGTTGAAGGTGCGTTTTGGTCAGGGCGTGCGTTTTTTGGAGGACCCTTGCGAGGGTTTGGTGGAGCACATCGAAGCCGGTCGCTTGAACGGGCCCCAGGTAGAAGCCTTGCTGCGGCGCATCGTGGGACCGATGCAAGAAGCCGGAGCGGATGCGGTGGTGTTGGGCTGCACCCATTACCCCTTCGTTGCCGATGCTCTGCAACGTTTGTTGGGTCCCGAGGTCACCCTGGTGGACCCGGCCCACGCGGTGGCCCGGCAGACCCGGCGGGTGCTGGAAGCCCGCGGGCTGTTGCGTCCGAACGGTGCCATGGGTGGCGTGGTGCGGTACTTCACCACGGGCGCGGCCCGAACCTTTGCCCGGCAGATTCGCCTTCTGGTTCCCGAACTGGAAGCCCCTGTGCAACCTTTGCCTTTCTTCTGGATGGAGGAATTGCTATGAAAGCCCGTTCCTTAGTGGTCCGAGCCGTGACCCTTTTTCTCCCTCTGGCCCGTCCTTCGGCCAACGGAGAACGCTTGCGCAAGGCGCGAGATACCCTGTTTCGGCTGAAAGGCTTCCTGGAGGCGTTGGGCTTTCCCGTGCAAACGCTGCGGGTGGCCCTGGACGGGCGGTTTCCCCTTTGGGGTCGCTCGCTGGAACAGGTGGCAGCGGAACTCGGGGTTTTGGTGGAAACCTTGGGGGGTGAGATTTTCGTCAGCCTGGGTCCGGTGCATACCGGGTTTCCCCAGGGTTACGACTGGCTGCCGGAACTCCTGGCCCGGTACCCGGTGTACGCTTCGGCCCATCTGGTCGCGCCGGGGGAGGGGCACATCGAAGGGCAGGCCGTTTACGCGGCAGCTCGCGTCATTCGGCGTCTGGCCCATGTAGGTCCCTTGGGGGAAGGCAATACTCGCTTCGCAGCCACGGCCTGGGTGAAACCGGGTACACCTTTCTTCCCCGCGGCGTACGCGGCACCCCAGGGGCCGGATTGGGCGTGGGCTCTGGCCATGGAAACCGGGGGTCTGTTGGTGCAGGCGGCCCGGCGTTCGGGTGCGGTGCAAGAGAAAGGGGTGTACCTGCAACGAATGCTGGAAGAAGAAACGCGGGCTATTGCCGTCGAGATGCAGGCCCAATCCGGGGAACTCTGGGAGCGTTTCCTGGGGTTCGACGTTTCCTGGGCGCCTTTTGCCACGGAAGACCGCTCGGTGGGTGCGGCTCTGGAGGCCTTGGGCCTGGCGCGCGTGGGTGGGCACGGTACCCTGGCCCTGGCCGCGTGGTTGACCGCGATCTTGCGCCGGGCGCGTCTGCCGCGGCGCACCGGCTTCAACGGGCTGATGCTGCCGGTATTGGAGGATCCGGCCCTGGCCCGGGCCGCGGCCCGCGGCGACCTGGACACCCGGATGCTGTTGGTGAGCAGCGCGGTGTGCGGCGTGGGTTTGGATACCGTGCCCCTGCCCGGAGACGTCACCGAAGCGCAACTGGCCGCGTTGTTGTGGGATGTGGCCGCCCTGGCCGTGCGTCTGCAAAAGCCCTTGGCCGTGCGGGTGATGCCCATTCCCGGCCACGGCCCCGGCGACCGGGTACGTTGGGACAAGGAATTCTTCGTGGATACCCCAGTGCTCCCCCTCCCCGGTGAAGGTTTGCCGGGTTGGGACGAATCCACAGTGTTGGATTTGGGGGAAGGGTGAAAGGGAGAGGTTCGCGGGAAACGAACGTTACCGTAGCAAAAAGTTGCTCAAAGTGATCAGCAGAGCCAGGAAGGTAAAACCAATCCCCATCATCCATTGGGTGAAAGTCAGGCGACGTTCTACGGATACAAAACGGGCGTTCATCTCCCGTTGCAGCGCCTCGAAGCGGGCGTTCATCTCCCGCTGTAGCGCCTCCAAGCGTTTCTCCATGGCCTCGAAGCGGGCGTTCATCTCCCGCTGCAGCGCCTCGAAGCGTTTCTCCATGGCCTCGAAGCGGGCGTTCATCTCCCGCTGCAGCGCCTCGAAGCGTTTCTCCATGGCCTCGAAGCGGGCGTTCATCTCCCGCTGTAGCGCCTCGAAGCGTTTCTCCATGGCCTCGAAGCGGGCAGCCTCGATTTCCCGCAAGGATTTGAGTTCTTCTTCCACCCGTACAACCCGCTCGATGAGAGAAAGTTCTTTGGCTCGCAATTCGTTGACTTGAACGAATCGGGCAACGGTATCGGCGACCATTTTTTCCAGAAAGCCTTGGAATTGCTCATCCTGTAGCAGTTCTTGAATTTGAGCCTGGGGCATAGCCCTCTCCTCCTCTCGGCAAGAGTCCGGTCCCTTCGCTGTACTTTTAGTATACCCCTTTTTGCAACATGCCTTTGCCGGCCAGCAAATCGAAGCTCCGATTAGGTCCAGGCCTCGGAGGTCCGGGAAGCCGCCTGTTGAGCGTCCAAATAGGACTGGAGCAGCATGGCTGCGGCCGAAGCATCGGGCCGGTCCTGGCGCCGGCGCCGGCGTCGAACCAGGTTCCAGATGGACAGGGTGTCCTGGGTGGTGAAGGATTCGTCCCACAGCACCACTGGCAGCCCCGAGCGGCCTCGCAAGGCGCGGGCCAGGTTGGCGGCCCGGCGGGCCTGAAGGGTGGTCGGACGGCCCTGGGCATCGGTGGCCTGCCCCACCACGATGGATGCCACACGATAGGCCCGAGCCAGTTCCAAAATCGCTTCCACGTCTTGCGCCTTGGAGCGGTGGCGCAGAACGGTCAGAGGTCGGGCCAGGGTCCCGGTGGGGTCACTAATGGCAATGCCCAGGTATTTTTCGCCCGGGTCCACGGCAAGTATGCGAGCCATCGCTTCCCTCTCCTATCGCCCAAAGGTCATACCACGCCAGACTCACAACACCATAAGGTTTGGAGTTTGCCAGCTGATGAGGGCGAAAATGATAAGAGTTTTATGTTCTCTCCTCCGGGCGTTTTCATTATACGGAAAGCACCTTCCCGTGGACGCGCTTTTTGAGGCGAGGTCAACCCTACTTTGAGAAAAGAAAAACGGGCAAGGGCCTCGTATGTTCCTGCCCGCGCTTTGGGCCTTGGTGAATGAGGGAAACCGAAGGTGCGGTAACGGCCCTGTGGAAAACCCCGTATACCCTCAATTCTCCGAGATGGTCCGTTGGTTGGCCCAACGGCGCAAGGCCAGCACCCGTCGTGCCAGGCTGGGGTGATTGTGCAACAGCGCCTCCACCCAGGCGGGAGGTTGGGGCAGGGCTTTGTTTTGTCGGGCCAGGACGCGGAAGGTGGTTTCCAGGGCCGCGGGGTTGCGGGTGATTTCCAGGGCATAGCGGTCGGCCGCGTATTCTCGGCTGCGCATGTAGGCGTTCAGCAGCACCTGGATGCCGGCCATCAGCCAGGCCAAAATCCAGCCCAGCAGGGGGAAGGTGGCCACGTCGCCGGGGCCTTGCAGGCCATCCCAGGTGCCCAGGCGTTGCAAAATCCCATAACCTACGGCCAGTGCCAGCAGGAGCGCCGTTCCCACCAGGGTCATCAGGCGGAGCATATCCCGATGGACCTTGTGGCCCAGTTCGTGGGCCACCACGGTTTCGATGGCCTCGGGCGACATGCTTTCCAGCAGGGTGTCGAAGAGCACCACTTCGGTGCCTGCGCCCCGAGGAACCAGGGCCGCGTTGCTGCGAGCCGTTTTCTCTCTGGCTTTCACCACGGAAACCCCGGCAAAGGGTACCCCAGCCCTTTGGAACACCCGGTGGAGCCGCTCGGTGAGTACGGGGTCCTCCAGGGGCTGGGTCTTGTATTTCAGCCGGAGAAACACGGGTTGAAGCAGGTACAGGGCCGCCAGAAAGACCACCACGAGGCCCGCCAGGCCCGGAAACCATTTATCCGGCCAGGTGCGGAAGACGAGATACAGGCCAAGGAAGAGCAAACTTTGCAGCGGCAGGCCCAGCGCAGCCTGCTTGAGTTCATCCCACAACCATTCCCAGCAGGTCTGCCGACTCAGGCCAAGGCGGTGTTCCACTCGAAAGTCGAAGTACCAGGCCAAGGGCAGGGTGAGTACGGCTTCGCTGGCCAGGAAGACCAGCAGCGCCATCCAGGTCCGCCACCAGGAGGTGTTGGCTGCCAGGGCATCCCGCAGGGCCACAGCCCAGCCCGTGGGCAACCACAGCAGGGCCAGCAACACGGGTACCACCAATCCCATGAAAAAGCGCAGCACCCGCATACGTTCCTGGTAGCGAGCCTGGGCAAGCCCTTCGAGCCCCAATTCGGCCTCCCATTCACGAATCAACGCGTCCAGGGATGTGGTTTCCGGCATCGGACGACCTCCGCGTGGGCCCTGCAAGGGGTTGGTTGCTGTTTACAGCATAGCAAAAAACGTTTAGGGCGCATCGGTCTGGAGGTGGATTTGGTGCCATGGAGAAAATCCGACCGGAGTACAGGACGGTTTCCACCTGAGGGCCGATGGCAGGACATTCCTCCCTTGCTATGGTGATGGACAGACCATTCCATGCAGGAGGAGCGCATCATGGCTGAACCGGTTTTGCGATTGCAGCGTTTGACCAAGTACTACGGTGTCGTCCGGGCTGTGGAGAACCTGACCCTGGAGGTGTACGAAGGCGAATGCTTTGGTTTTCTGGGCCCCAATGGTGCGGGGAAGACCACTACCATCGGCATGATTTTGGGTTTGCTCTGGCCCACGGCCGGTCAGGTGCAGGTGTTGGGCCAGCGGGTGACGCCCACCCATACCGTGGCCTTGCGGCAGGTAGGCGCATTGGTAGGTACACCGGGCTTTTATCCCTACCTTTCGGGCCGGGAAAACCTGCGCTTGTTGGCCCGGCTGTACCCGGAAGTGGACGATGCCCGCGTGGACCAGGTTTTGGAGCAAGTGGGCCTGGCCGAGGTTGGCCATCGCAAGGTCAAGGGGTATTCCACCGGCATGAAACAGCGCCTGGGCCTGGCCGCGGCCCTGTTGCATCGTCCCCGGCTGCTGGTGCTGGATGAGCCCACCAACGGCCTGGACCCTGTGGGCATGGCCGAAGTGCGCGACCTGTTGCGTCGCCTCGTCGGGCAGGGCGTAACCGTCTTCCTCAGCAGCCACCTGTTGCACGAAGTGGAGCAGGTGTGCGACCGGGTGGCCATCCTGCATCGGGGCCGCATCGTGGCCCAGGGCCCGGTCGCGGACCTGCTGGTGGGCCGCCGCGACCTGGAAGAAGCCTTCATGGCCGTTGTGCAATCTTCCCAGACTTTTTGAACCCCCTTTCCCAAGGAGGCGTACGCATGACGACTGCAACCCTTTTCTTCACCCTTGTGCGTATGGAAATCCGCAAACTGCGGAGCCGGGCGCTGTTTTGGGTCGAGGCCGGGCTGCTGGCCTTGCTGGTTGCGGCCCTTTACGTGGCGCTGCTGGCCATGCTGGCGCAACCGCCTCAGAACATGCCCCCTGCGGTGGTGGAAGAGATTCGCGCCTCCCTGCATTGGCCCCAGGGTTTGCTCGCCGCGCTGGCCTTTGGCAACGGTGGTGAACTGGGAGGCCTGTTCGCGGTGGTGCTTACGGCCGCGGTGGTGGCCCAGGAGTATTCCTGGCGCACCGTGCACCTGTGGCTTGGCCGTGGGGTGGGACGGGGTGTTTACCTGGCCGCCAAGGCCCTTGGCGTGGCCCTGGGCCTGGGTCTGCTGGCTTTGGTGCCATTGCTGGTCGGAGGCCTGGTCACGGGCCTGGCCACCTGGCATGACACAGGTGTGCTTCCCTGGAACGCGATTCCCTGGAGCCAGGTGTTTACCGGATGGCTGCGGGTGGGACTCACCCTGGCCCCTTATGCCGCGTTGACACTGCTCGTCGCCGTGGTCACCCGTTCCACCCTGGCGGCCCTGGGGGTGGGCCTGGGTTACAACCTGCTGGTGGAAAATCTGGCCGCGGAGGTGTTGCTGTTGGTTTCTCCCCAGGCCGCGCGCGTGGCCCGTTACCTGCCTGGCCTGGCCGCCAAGGCCGTGCTCGCCCCCCTTACCGAGGGCCTGCAGGTGGAAATGGGGATGCAACGAGCCGGGGCCGCGATTTTGCTGAAGCCCGGACCCGCAGCCGGACTGTTGTTGTTCTATACCGCGCTGGCCCTGGGTTTGGCCTGGTGGGCCTTCCGTCGGCAGGATGTGACAGGTTGAGCGGGTAGTAAAGTACAATGAAAGCGTCCCACGTTTGCTCTGGACATGCGGATGTTCATCATGCGCTTGCGCTGGAAACTCACCCTCTCCTATACCTTGGTCACCGCGGGGGCCATTTTATTGGTGGAAATGGTGCTCCTGGCGGTGGCCGTGTTTTTCCTTGCCCGGGCCGACACATTGGGGAGGATTCTGGTGCCCATCCTGAGCGATGCGGTGTTGGACGTTGCCCCCGCTTTGGAGCGTCGGCCGCCCGAGGACGCGACGCTCCAGGCCTGGGTCGAAGCGCTGGTCCGCACCGGACAGATTCCCCGGAAGGAGCGCCAGGGCCTGAAGTTGAATCTGGATCCCGCGAGCCTCCGCTGGGCCTTGTTCGGCGATGAGCAGGGCCGGGTGGTAGCGGCCTCGGCCGCCGCGCCCTGCACCGCAGGGCAACGCATGGCCGATTGCCTGCCCGTAGAAGCCGTCACGGTGGCCCGTCGCGCCTTGGCCGGGGAACGGGACAGCGCGACGCTGACCCAGACCACGTCTCAGGGCCTGTACACGGCCGTGCCCGTGTTTGGTACCTCGGGCCGGCCCGTGGCCGCGTTGGTGCTGTACATTGACTGGCCCACTTCCCTGCAGGAGTGGCCCCGGGAGATTCTGGCCACCCTGTTGCCCAGCGCCGCGGTGGTCACCCTGTTCGCCGCGTTGGTGGGCACGGTCTTTGGTTTCTTCACCGCACGCGGGCTCAGCCGTCGCCTGGCCGCCCTGGCCCGGGCTGCGGACGCATGGAGCCAAGGGGACTTTTCCATCCAGGTGCGGGACCACGCAGCCGACGAACTGGGTGTGCTGGCTCGGCGGCTCAATCGGATGGCCGAGCAGTTGCAGAACCTGTTGCAAGCCCGCCAGGAACTGGCCGCGCTGGAAGAGCGCAACCGCTTGGCCCGGGAGTTGCACGACGCGGTCAAGCAACAGGTGTTCGCGGCCGGGTTGCAGTTGGCCGCAGCCCGACAGCATCTGAAGACGAACCCATCCCAGGCCGAAACCGCGCTGACCCAGGCCGAAGCCTTGTTGCGTCAGGCCCAGGGCGAACTCACCGCGCTCCTTCGAGAATTGCGTCCCGCGGCCCTGGAGGGGAAAGGGCTGATTCCTGCCCTGGAAACGTACCTGTCCGATTGGCAGGAGCAAACGGGTATCCAGGCCGAGTTGTACGTAAAGGGGCGCCGGAACCTGCCCTTGGAAATGGAGCAGAACCTGTTCCGCGTGGTGCAGGAGGCCCTGGCCAACGTGGCCCGCCACAGTGCCGCGCAGCGCGTCGTGGTGCGTTTGGCATGGGAACCCGAGACCCTTTTCCTGGAAATCCAGGACGACGGTCGGGGCTTCGACCCGGCCAGGGCCCGGGGGCAGGGTCTGGGCCTGACGAGCATGGAGGAGCGCATTCGCCGCCTGGGCGGTGCCTGGCAGGTGGAGAGTGCGCCCGGACGAGGGACTCGCCTCACGGCCCGGGTGCCGTTGCCCAGGGCGGGATAGCGCCGGACAGGAGGATGCCCCATGGAACCCATTACTGTGCTCATTGTGGACGACCATGCGGTGGTTCGACAGGGGATTCGGGCCTTCTTGGAGACCCAGGACGACATCCAGGTGGTGGCCGAAGCGGCTTCGGGGGAAGAAGCCTTGGCGTGCGCCGCGCGCCACGCGCCCGATGTGGTGCTCATGGACCTGGTCATGCCGGGCATGGACGGCGTGCAGGCCACCCGGGAAATCAAACGAATCAGCCCCCGGAGCCAGGTCATCGTGCTCACCTCATATCATGACGACGAGCACATCTTCCCTGCGATTCGCGCAGGGGCCTTGTCCTACCTGCTGAAAGACGTGGCCCCTGCCGACCTGCTGGATGCGGTGCGCAGGGCCGCTCGCGGCGAGGCCGTGTTGCATCCTCGGGTGGCCGCCCGTTTGATGCAAGAACTGCGGGCCGAAGAACGGCGCGAACCGGCCGACCCGAAGCCCCCGGCCTTTGCCGACCTGACGGAACGGGAAATCGAGGTGCTGCGCCTGATTGCCGAAGGCCTGAGCAACGCGGAGATTGCGGCCCGGTTGGTCATCAGCGAGCGCACGGTCAAGAGCCACGTGAGCAACATTTTGAGCAAACTGCACTTGGCCGACCGCACCCAGGCCGCGGTATACGCCTGGAAAAAGGGTTTGATGAAACCCTGATTTTGGCGGGACATTTTTTCCGGTATCCAAAGCCTCCAGGCCAAAACGAAACGTGGGGACGGGAAGAAAACGCGATAACCCTCCATTAGCGAGCGTATCTCGTGCAAATATAGAGGGTTTCCCGTCTTTTCCCCGCAAGATTGCCTGCCCGGTTTGCGACCTTTTGTGGTAAAGTTATAACGTGCCTCATTGGAAACGGTTGGCAAGTTTGTTGTTCTTGGAGGGAGGTTCGTGGCCAAGCAACCCGAAACCCTAACTTATGACGCGTCTACCATTCAAGTTCTGGAAGGCCTGGAAGCCGTGCGTCGCCGCCCTGGTATGTATGTGGGCGGGACGGATGTGCGCGCATTGCACCACTTGATTTACGAAGTGGTGGACAACGCCATTGACGAAGCCCTGGCCGGCGCGTGCGACCGCATCGAAGTCATCATCCACAAAGACAGCAGCGTTTCCGTCATCGACAACGGTCGAGGCATTCCCGTGGACATTCACCCCCAAACGGGCAAACCGGCCCTGGAAGTGGTGATGACCACCCTGCACGCGGGGGCTAAATTCGGACAGAAGGGGGGGTACAAGGTCTCGGGCGGCTTGCACGGTGTGGGTGTGTCCGCGGTCAACGCCCTTTCCGAATGGTGCGAGGTGGAAGTGCGCCGTGGGGGCAAAATCTACCGCCAGCGCTATGAGCGGGGGCGGCCCGTCACCCCGGTGGAAGTGGTGGGAAAGACCAAACCCAATGATACCGGCACCCGGGTGACCTTCAAGTACGACCCCACCATCTTCAAGAACGTGGACTACCGCTTTGAAACCCTGGTGCAACGTCTGCGGGAGATGGCTTTCGTCACCCGGGGGGTGTGGATTCGCTTCGTGGACGAGCGCATCGAGCGGGAGATGAACTTTTACTTCGAAGGCGGCATCGTGGCCTTCGTGCGTTATCTGAATCGCCATCGGTCGCCCCTGCACCCGGTGGTGTACGGGCACCGGGTCATTGACGATGTGGAGGTGGAGATTGCCCTCCAGTACACCGATGCCTACACCGAGTCTGTGTATTCCTTTGCCAACACCATCCATACCGTGGACGGCGGCACTCATTTGACGGGCTTCCGTTCGGCCCTGACCCGGACGCTGAACGATTACGCCCGCAAGCACGGGCTGCTCAAGGAAAACGAACCCAACCTGACGGGGGACGACACTCGGGAAGGGTTGACCGCGATTGTGAGCATCAAGCACCCCGATCCACAGTTCGAAAGCCAGACCAAGGTCAAGTTGATGAACCCCGAGGTGCAGACCTATGTGCAGCAGGTCACCTCGGAGACCTTGATGGACTTTTTGGAGAACAATCCTTCCGCGGCCAAGGCCATCATTCAAAAGTGCCTGCTCTCGGCCCGGGCCCGGGCCGCCGCCCGTAAGGCCCGGGAGTTGGTCATCCGCAAATCCGCGTTGGAGAGCGGAACCCTGCCGGGCAAACTGGCCGACTGCTCCTCCCGAGACCGGGAGCGCACCGAGTTGTACATCGTCGAGGGGATTTCCGCCGGCGGTTCGGCCAAGCAGGCCCGGGACCGGCATTTCCAGGCCGTGCTTCCCTTGCGGGGGAAGATTCTCAACGTGGAAAAGGCCCGCCTGGACAAGGCGCTGAACAACAAGGAAATTCAGGCCCTCATCACCGCGCTGGGCACGGGAGTAGGGGAAGATTTCGACGTTTCCAAGTTGCGTTACAACAAGGTCATCATCATGTGCGACGCGGACGTGGACGGCAATCACATTCGTACCCTGCTCCTCACCTTTTTCTTCCGCTACATGCCCAAACTTATCGAAGAGGGGCACCTGTACATCGCCCAGCCGCCTCTGTACCGCATCGAGCACAAGAAGAAAGTGTGGTACGCCTACTCCGACGAGGAAAAGGACCAAATCGTCCTCCGCTTGCAGAAGAACGGTGCCCGGGATGGGGCCATTCGGGTGCAGCGTTACAAGGGTTTGGGTGAAATGAACCCCCAACAACTCTGGGAAACCACTATGGACCCGGACCGGCGCACACTGGTGCAGGTGACGGTGGAGGACGCGGCCGAGGCCGACCGTATGTTCGACATCCTCATGGGTCCGGCCGTGCCCCCGCGTCGGCAGTTCATCCAGCGGCACGCCAGGCACGTACGGAACCTGGACGTGTAGAAAAACGGGGTGCCGCTTCGTCCAACGTTTGGCTGTTTCGACGGTCGAAGTGCACATCCGCCTTTGGAAACGGGGCCACAACCAGGGTACGAAAAAGGCGACCTCATAGGTCGCCTTTTTTGCATATGCCGCCCATCTTCGGCCTGTTCCGGTTTTCGCTGAAAGCGAAGGACTCAGGAAGATGCGAGGGTTGCTTGCCACGCATCCGGGGTAAAGCGCTGGACACCCGGCAGTCGGTCGAAATCCCGGTCGAAGGAAATCAGGGCGGGTGTGCCCACTCGTTGCATGCGCACGCTCAGCAGGGCATCCGCGAAATCGACGTTGTACTGAGCGTAGAGGGCCAGGGCCTGAAGCACGCCTTCTTTGTCGGGGAGGCGCAATCCTTCGTGCAACAGAAAGCCTTGCAGTATCCGGGCAATCTGGCTTTTGGGAAATCCGTAGAAGGATTCCAGAACCCACACCACCTCGGCCACGACGATAGTCTCCACCCACAAGGTTGTCCGGCCCTGTTCCACGGCCTCAAACAAGCGCCGTGCCTGTTCGGCCTGTTCGGGAGGCTGACCTGTGAGAAAGCGCAGGATGACGTTGGCGTCTACAAAGGCCCGCTTCATGTTTGTTCCCCCACCAGGCGTTTGGCCAGGTGCTGATGCCATTGTCGCCGGACTTCCTTCCAATCGGGTGGGGGCTCTTGAACGGACAGCGCACCGAAATAAGAGGTGAGGGGGCGTTGACGAAGGGGAATCAGAACGATGACCCCACCCTGCACCATGACCAGGAATTTGTCCTTAGGGGCCAGGCCCAGAGCACGGCGTACGTCTTTGGGCAGGGTAATTTGGCTTTTGGAGGTCAGGGTGGTTAGGCCCATGGTCCTTCCTCTCGTCAGTTTTGCCTTGATCTTACCAAAAAGTAAGGCTTTGTCAAAAATGCCTTGCTTTTTTGAGTTTTCCTTGCAACAAGAGGTGCTTTTTGTTTGATGGTCGCGCTACTCGAGGGCAGGAGGCGAAAAACGGGGCGCTGTGCAGCGCCCCGTTTTTTCGTTCAGCCCTCTTCCTGCCAGAAAGCCGGGTCGTAGGCCGGCAGTTCCCGGCGCAGGGGCTTGTCCCGGCGGTAACCCAGCGCGTAGTCGGCCTGGATGAGGGTCTGGATTTCGCTGCTGCCCTCGTAAATCATGGCGCCCCGGGCGTTGCGGAAGAAGCGCTCCACCGGGTACTCGTCGCTGTAGCCGTACGCGCCGTGAATCTGGATGGCCTCGTGCGCGGCCTGGAACGCGGCCTCCGTCGCGAACCACTTGGCCATGGAGGCCATGCGGGTGAAGCGTCTGCCCTGGTTCATGAGCCAGCCGGTGTACAGGTACAGCAGCCGGGCCATTTCGTAATCCCGGGCCATGCGGGCAATCTTTTGCTTGATGAGTTGGTGCTCGCCGATGGGTTTACCGAAAGTGACCCGTTCCCGGGCGTACTTTACGCTGGCTTCCAGCGCGGCCCGAATGAGCCCTGCGGCGCCCGCGGCTACAGTATACCGACCCCGGTCGAACGCGGACATGGTGACCTTGAAGCCTTCGCCTTCTTCCCCAATGCGGTTCTCCACCGGCACTTCCACGTTCTCGAAGGCAATCCACCCGGTGGACCCCGCGCGCACCCCCAGTTTGCCGTGGATGTCGCCCCGCTTCACGCCGGGACTGTGCAGGTCCACGATGAAAGAGGTCAGGCCCCGGTGGGGCGGGTCCGCGTCGGGGTCGGTGCGCATGGTGACCAGGGCGAAATCCGCCTTGGTGGCCAGGGAAATCCACATTTTCTCGCCGTTGAGCACGTACACGTCGCCGTGGCGTTTGGCCGTGCCCTGGATACGGGCGAAGTCCGAACCATGGCCCGGTTCGGTGAACGCGCCCGCGCCCACCTTTTCCCCACGGGCCAGGGGCACCAGGAATTTCTGCTTCTGCTCTTCGGTGCCCCACTGGAGCAGCGTCAGCGCGCACAGGCCCATGTGCACGGACATGACCACCCGCAGGGTGCTGTCCACGGCTTCCAGTTCTTCGCACACCAGGCCCAGGGAGATGTAGTCCATACCCTGGCCGCCGTAACGCACGGGGATGGAGATGCCCAGGATGCCCAGTTCGGCCATGCGCTCCAGGATGGGCATGGGTTCGTGCCGGCGGTCGTATTCCCGCACGATGGGCGCCACCTCCTTCTGGGCGAATTCCCGCACCATTTGCTGCACCATCTGGTGTTCGGGGGAAAGGGTGAAGTCCATAGAACACCTCCGAAGGGATGGTTGTCGGTCGGTAGTTCTCAGTCGTCGGTCGCTGGTCGGTGGTCCAGAGCCCATGCCAGGGCTTCGGCCAGGTGCCACATGGGCGGACCACCGGGGTCCATGCTCCCCTGAATGTGCAACAGGCACCCGGGGTCGCAGGTCACGCCCAGTTGGGCCGGGGTTTCCCGCAAGTGTTCGGCCTTGGCCCGGCCCATGGCCTCGGCCAGTTCCGGGAGCGCTCCGCTGAACACGCCGCCGAAACCGCAGCACACCTCCTCTTCCGGCCAGGGGACCCGTTCCGCACCCTCCAGGCCGTCCAGCAACAACCGGGGTTCCCGGTCCACCTTCAGGCCCCGGAGCATGTGGCAGGAAGGGTGGTAAGCCAGGGTATAGGGGAAATGCCCCGGCACCCGGGTCACGCCCAGCCGCTCCACCAGATACTGGCTGAACTCGTACACCCGTCCCGCCACTTCTCGCGCCGCCTCCTCCCAGGGCGTATCGTGAAAAAGGCGCGGATACTCCAGGCGTACCATGGCGGTGCAGGAGCCGGCCAGGAAGACCACGTCGCCTTCCCACGCGGCCAGGCGCTCCAGGAAGGGTCGGGCCGCGACGCGGGCTTCTTCCCACATCCCCGCATTGTACATCGGCTGACCGCAACAGGTCAGCGCCGGGTCTTCGTGCACCTCCGCGCCCAGATGAGCCAGCACCTTCCGGGCCGCGTCCTTCACACCCGGGAGAAAGGTCTGCACCAGGCAGGTGGGAAACAGCAATACGCGCGGGGCTTCCATAGCGGCTCCATTGTACCGCGTTCTCGTGGGAAAAGGCGTTGCAGCCGCATGTCCTATCGAAGCGTGCCGGCGCAGGCCTTCCTTTGCGGGGCTTCACGCCGATGGCAGGCGTTTTGCATGTTCTAATAAATGCTCACACAGAGCCACGGAGAACACGGCGTATTTGCTGGAGAAGGCCAAAATTTTCCCTGTGTTCTCTGTGTCTCCGTGAGAAAATGCGATGGCTTTTGCCGCTTTTGTTGGATTTTGAAAAACGCGTGCGCCGATGGAATGGCTCCTGCACCTCCGTTCCGGCCACGGTATACTTGCAACCAGGCGCGCTTGCATTGGGAGACGAACATGAACCTTTGGACCAGGTGGCGTTCATCGGGCATTACCCTGGCCTTGGGCGGCGGCGGTGTGAAGGGGTACGCCCACCTGGGCGTGTTGACCGTCCTCGAACAAGCCGGCATTCCGATTCGGGCCGTGGCCGGGACCAGCATCGGGGCCTGGGTAGGCGGCCTTTACGCCGCGGGCAAGAGGGCGGACGAAATCATGCAATGGTTCCGCTCCCTGCCGCCGGATCTGATTCGCCACCGGCGGGAACAGGACCTGCCGGCCCATTGGGGCCTGGGCGGTTTCGAGCAGGCCTTCCGGGATTTTCTGCACCCCCTGGAGCGCATCGAAGAAACGCCCAAGCCCTTTGGCGCCGCGGCCGTGGACCTGAACACCGGCCGCACCGTTTATCTGACCCGCGGGCCCCTGGTTCCGGCCCTTTTGGCTTCGGCCGCGCTCCCCGGGGTCTTTCCCCCCGTGCCCTGGGGGGAACACATCCTGGTGGACGGCGGTGTGCTGGACAACATCCCCGTGCGCCTGGCCCGCTGGCTGGCGCCCCGGGCGCCCGTGGTGGCCGTGGTGCTCACCACACCGCCCGAGGAACTGGCCCGTCGGCCCCTGCCCAACATCGGCGACCGCATCCCCGTGCTGGGCGGGCTGTTCAAGCGCTCTCGTTATATGCAGGCGCTGGCGTATTTCCTGCGCGCGGCCGACATGTCCGGCGCGGCCCTGACGTACCTGCGCCTGAAAATCGACCGACCCGAGGTGGTCATCCGGGTGCCCCTGGCCCACGTCACCGTGCTGGGCCGGGACGCGGACCCGGAGGACATCTACCGGCGAGGCCTGCAGGCCGCCCAACAGGCTCTGCCCCACATCCAACGGGTGCTGAAGCGCTTCTTTCCCCGTCCCACACCCCGCCCCGACATGAGCGATGTGGATTTCCTGGAACCCCCGTGAACTCCCGGAGGTGGACCATGCCCTTGCAAGTCGGCGACCCGGCCCCGGATTTCGCCCTGCCCGACCATGAAGGCCGTGTGCACCGGCTTTCCGATTTCCGCGGGCGGTGGGTGGTGCTTTACTTTTACCCCAAGGACATGACCCCGGGCTGCACCATCGAGGCCCAGGACTTTCGCGACCATCACGCGGAACTGGAGCGGGAGGGCGCGGTGGTCATCGGCGTCAGTCCGGACCCGCCCGAGCGCCATCGCAAATTCCGGGAGAAGCACGGCCTGCCCTTCCTCCTGCTGGCGGACCCGGAGCACCGGGTGCTGGAGATGTACGATGCCTGGGGTCCCAAAAAGATGTTCGGCAGGGAATTCTTCGGGGCCAGGCGCAAGACCTACATCATCGACCCCGAAGGCCGCATCGCCAAGGTTTACCCCAAGGTGAAACCCGCGGGCCACGGGCAACAGGTGTTGCACGACCTGCGGGCCTTGAAAGCCGCGTATGCGCGGGAATCCTGAACCCGGACAAAGCGCCATGACCGACCCGACGACGCCCACGGAAACGCTGCTGGCCGAGGATTTGCACAAACGTTTTGGCCCTATTCACGCGGTGCAGGGGGTGCGTTTGCGCCTGCAGGCGGGGGAAATCTACGCGCTGGTGGGGCCCGACGGCGCGGGCAAGACCACCCTCATGCGGTTGCTGTGCGGCGTGCTCCAGCCCGACCGGGGCCGGGTTTCCATCATGGGGTACGACATTTTGCGGGAAGCCGACCGGGCCCGGGAGCATGTGGGGTACCTCTCCCAGCGCTTTTCCCTGTACGAAGAACTCACCGTCATCGAAAACCTGCGCTTCTTCGCGGAGGTGCGGGGCCTTTCCCGGCAGGAATGGTTTCCCCGTAGCATGGAGGTGCTGGAATTCGTGGGCCTGGCGCCCTTCCTGCACCGCCGGGCCGGGCACCTCTCCGGCGGCATGAAGCAGAAACTGGGCCTGGCCACCGCGCTGGTGCACCGTCCCCGGGTGCTCTTGCTGGACGAACCCACCAACGGCGTGGACCCCATCACCCGGCAGGAATTCTGGCAACTGCTGTTGCGCCTTTCCCAGGAGGAAGCCATCACCGTGCTGGTGACCACGCCCTATATGGACGAGGCCGTGCGGGCCCATACGGTGGGCTTCATGCGGGGTGGGCGCATCCTCATGCAGGGCGCGCCCGAGGCATTGAAGACCCGGTTCCCCTACGCGGTGCTTCAGATTCGGGGCCGGCCCCTGCGGGAATGGCGGGAGCACCTGCTGGCGCAGGACTGGGTGCACGGCGCGCTGCGCTTCGGCGACCGTATCCACGTGTGGGTCGCGCCCCAGCAGGTGAAGCCGGCGAAGAAGCGGGTGGTCCGCCTGGCCCGTGACCTGGGCCTTTACCTGGAAAAGGTGCGGGAAATTCCGCCCCAACTGGAGGACGTCTTCCTGGCCCAGTTGCACATGGAAGAGGCCGGAAACCCGGCACAGGGAGAGAAAACATGAGCACGCCTCAGCCCGTGGTGATCGCCCGCGACCTGACCAAGCGTTTCGGCGATTTCGTCGCGGTGGACCACGTGTCCTTCCAGGTGTACGAGGGCGAGGTGGTGGGCTATCTGGGTCCCAACGGCTCGGGCAAGACCACCACCATCCGCATGCTCCTGGGTTTGCTCCTGCCCAGCGAGGGGGAGGCCCGGGTGCTGGGGTACGACGTGCGCACCCAGGCCGAGGCCATCCGCCCCCGGGTGGGGTACATGTCCCAGCGCTTCGCGCTGTACGACGAACTCACCGTGTGGGAAAACATGACCTTCTACGCGGGGGTGTACGGCGTGAGGGAGGGGAAGCGGGTGGAAGAGGTGGCCCGCGCCCTGGGGCTATGGCGCATTCGGAACCTGCAGGCCCGGGTGCTGCCCACAGGGTGGCGGCAGCGCCTGGCCCTGGCCACCGCGGTGCTGCACCGCCCCCGCCTTATCTTCCTGGACGAGCCCACCAGTGGCGTGGACCCGCCCACCCGCCGGGCCTTTTGGGATTTGATTTACCAACTGGTGGAGCAGGGCATCACCGCCTTCGTGACCACCCACTACATGGACGAGGCCGAATACTGCCACCGGGTGGGCATCATGCATCAGGGCCGGCTGCTGGCCATGGACGCCCCCTCCCGGCTCAAGGAAGAGGCCCTGCCCGGCCGGGTGTGGGACGTGTGGGCCCGGCCCCTGCTCCGGGCTTTGGAAGCCCTGGAAGCCCGGGAGGACGTGCTGCGCGCGGTGCTGGCCCGGGACCACATCCGCATCCTCACCCGGCCCGAGGTGCACCCCCGAGGCCTGCGGCGGTGGATGCAAGGCCAGGGCCTCCAGGTAGCCCGCATCCAGCCCGGCGACCCCACCCTGGAAGACGTCTTCCTGGCCCTGGCGGGGGGAGGGTCGTGAGTTGGTAGGATTCCACACATCAACGCCTGCTGTCAAAAGGGGAATGCGGCCTCCGCCAATTCTTTCAAGTTCCCAGATAAATTCTTGAAAGCCAGAAGGCCCGGCGTGATTTCCATTATCGTCTAAAACGCGTACAAGCACCCTTATGGGGTTGTGGTCACTACCTGTGTACCCCGTTATGTCAAAGCGCTGGTGGGCAGGAAGCAGCGTGCGGGTAGGCAGGGTGGGGTTTTGGAGTTTGGCACCGTTTGTGGTGTAGGTGTCCTGGTGGATGCCTCCAATGTATACAAACTGGGTGTCTTTTAGCGGGTTGGCGGGTTGGCTGTCAAAACCTGCGCCCTCATAGGGGTTGCGGTCGTAGAGTTTTACAAGGTCTACCCGCGGGGGTGGGTAGTTTACGGTGATGGTTTTGCTGCAGGTGTTGGTGGCGCCATCTGGGTCTTGAATATGCACTACCACTTGCACGTCACAAGAGTTGGTGCCGGTTAGGGTAGGGGTTACGCCCGTTACCTGGCCCTGGGGGGTTACGTACACATCGTTTCCCGCACGGCGCGACGTCAAACAGTTTCGGTCCACCGTTACGTTGGTGACGCTTACGGCATCGCCATCGGGGTCAGAAAGAGTAAGGCTCAAGCGGTGCTCCGTGGGGTTTTGGGTGCGCAGAGTTTTGGTGGCGTCCCAGTACCTTTTAGCGTCGTAGGTGATGCTGGTGGGTTCGTTGATGGTGCAGGTGGGTGGGTTGTTGCCCCCGCCTCCGCCTCCACCGCCGCTGTTTCCACTGCAAAAACAGTAATTACCCCCCGGGTCGTAAAGACAACGGCAGCCGGGTCCACAGTCGGAATCCACCTGGCATTCGTCGTCTGGGCAGGGCATTTCTCCACAATAGTTTCGGCCCACAGATCTACATACGCTGGCACATTGACTTGGGGATGAAACCGGGCCGTAGGAGCCGCAGTCAGCTTCACACCGCCTTAGACAACATTCACAAAACCAACAAGAGCCTTGGGCTGAAACAGAGAAGTATTGTCTTGTATGAAAGATTACTAACCCAAACACAAAGATACTTATAAAGAAAACCCACCCTTTTATAATTCTTGTCATATGCTAAGGATAACATAGAGTATCACTTCGTTCAACTCTGTAAAAATTTATTTCTGGCATTGCTCTAATATACCCTTTACCCATTGCTTATCTATAGGCCTTTGTTGCAATTTCCAGTGGTAGTAAATAGAGGAAATATCCGTGGAACTATCTATTCCTGTATATTCGGAAGTATGGTTTATCCCATATGCCCAAGAACCGTCTTCGGCTAACACAATAATTTCCATATGTGTTTTGGGATTAGGAGTCTTATATCCAAACACTTGAATATCTGAAACGCCAGGGACAAATCCCAATCTTTTCATTCGGCTACCATCAAGAAAATCTCGCGCATCTTGGTTTAGGGGAATATAAGGTGCTCTCCTATCTAACAAGAGGGTGCCTTTTGCCCACAACACATCCTCAGGACGCATACAAAACTCGGGGTTGAAGATTCGAGACTGCCACTTGTTTTTATCAGCAACCCAGTTCTGCCCTTTTACATAGACAATTATGCTTTTGCCGCGAGAAACCAATTCCATAATTTCATCCAAAATACCGGCAAATTTTAGGACTTCTTCAACGCCTCGTTTTACTCCCGCTGCATTTCCCATTACGCCGTTGTAAACGAAATTGAGTTTCACCTCGCCTTCCTTAGGCTCTTTGAGTTTTTCCTGAATGCGCTGGATAATCTCCTCGGTGCTAAGTTGGGCAAGGTCAACTTCGGTGCCTGCTGCGTCTTTTTCGGCCTCGGAGGTGGTTTGTGGGGTGGTTTCTGGGGTGGCTTGTTGGGTGGCCTCGGAGGTGGCTGGTATTTGGGTAGGGGTA
>JALWJZ010000018.1 GCA_026996855.1 Anaerolineales bacterium | reverse complement strand
TTTCGTGATCCAGAAACTCAAATGTACCATTGCCGGATCGTTACGACGTCGCTGGCGTCGCCTGCTCATGCAGTGGCCCACTTTCTTGGCTCAGCCCGCTGTCCAAACTCCTGTCCAAATCTGAGCTCCAATTGGGCTTCGTCCACGGCGCCCGCCCATTGCTGAAGCACCGTACCGTCGGGGCCGACCAGGAAGAAATGGGGCTGCACCCGAAATCCCAGCGCTCGCTTCAACGGTTCGGTGCGCGGGTCGTCGATATCCAGGTACACGAAACGTACCCTGTCGTGATACTTCGCTTCCAGCCTGTGAACCACAGGCGTCATTTGTCGGCAGGTCGGTCACCAAAAGGCGAAGAATTCGATGAGTTGCACCTGGCCTGAGGCGAGTTGCACGGTGGTGGGGTCGGTGGCCTCCAGGGCCTGCTTCGGGGTCGGTGAGGCGGGCAGGGCGCTCGGCGTGGCCGTGGGCAGGGCCTGCTCGACCGTAACCGTGGCCGAAGGAGCAACTGGCTGGGCTTCGGTAGCCGTGGCCGCTGGAGGCGGCGAAACCATCGAAGCCTCGGTGGGCGACGGCAAAGCCGTTCCCTTCTTACCGCAAGCAACTGCCCCCAACCCAACCAGGAGGAGCAGAGCGAAGACAACGGCTTTTCGAATGGGCACCAAGGACACGCAACACCTCCTCTGGGGGAAGAATTTACTCAAGTGATTTTGTCATTATACCAACGGCAACTTCGGATGGCGAAAGTAATCCGGTGCCTCGGTGCCGGTGCACATGCCTCGGTTCGATAGAATCGTTGCCCATTTCATTCGGGGAGGAGGCGGGAACGCCACCAATGAAGCGCGTCACCGGGGGTGCCCATAAAGAAAGGGATCTGACGCCTCAATTGAGGATGATTTAGAAAATGTTTGCGATCCAGGGTAACGAAAAAATCAGGACGGGCCTCCAGCGCGGCAGCCAGAATCGCCGCGTCCCCTGGGTGAGCCAATCACTCCAAAACGCGCCGGACGGTCTCAGGAGAAGGGTCGGGAGTGATTTCCAGATTGGCATGATGCAGAAGAAGGGCGACTTTAGGAAGAAGATCCGGCGCTTTGCGAGAAAAAGCCTCTTCCAGCTCTTGAAGCACCTTTCGAGAGATAAGCAAGCGAACCTGGCCCGCTTCGCCCAAACGGAGCAACAAACGCGCACCACCTTCCGCTGACCATATGCCGGCAAAGAGCGCACTGGTATCCAGGAAAAATCGGGAGGACGACTTATGCCTTTGGCCGTCCATTGGCGCTATAAGCGGGATTTTTCCCGAATAGCACGTAACTCTCGAAGCATGGATTCCAGGCTTAAGCCTCGTGCTTGCAATTCCCGCTCAATTTCATCGGCCAAATAATCCAAACGAGAAGGAGGAAGGAGCAAGAACACGCCGCCTAAGTCTACCAGGGTAAGGACATCCCCTTCTCGAATTCGATATCGGTCGCGTAAACGCTTGGGCAACGTAACCACTCCCCGCCGACCTACCCTTGCCGTCACACGATCCCCACCATAGGCTTCCATGGGCCACCTCGTCATACGAAGTTTTCCGAGTTCAGTATATCCGAAAATTGGCTCCTCCGACCTACAAACTCCGGAACTATCATCGGGAGAAAACTGCTCAACCCTTACGAGCGCCGGCGCTTCCACAGGAACAGGCCCCCCGCGACCACCACCAACCCGACCAGGCAGGCGCACAGCAACAGGCCCATCCCACCGGCCACCATCCAGGCACTCCCGGGTGCTGCCGGCGACGAAGGAGCCGCCGGCGCAGGGGGTGCTGCCTCTTCGGTCGGCCCTACCGGGGGCACGGTGGCCGGTGCCGCTGTGGGAGAGGCGTCGGGCGCCATTGGAGCCAGGGTGGCCGTGGGCTTGGGTTGGGTTGGCGTTTCCGTAGGCAAGGGGAAGGTGGGTGTGGCCGTCAGGCCCGGATACACGAAAGCGCCTCCCTCCCTCGCCATCCAGCCTTCCAGCAGCCAACTCATCTCGTTGTAAAACTCCAGCATCTTTTCGTGGTCGGGGTTCAGGGCCAGGGTCTGGCGGAACGCCTGCACCGCCTGGTGCAGCCACGCTGCCCGCTGAGCCGGGTCCTGGGTATGGGCGGCCGCTACGGCAAGCAACTGGCCGTAACCGAAATGCCAGTCGGGGTCCTGGGGCTTCAGAGCCACGGCCTTGGCATAGGCCTGCAGGCCTTCCTGCAACAAAGCGCGAGCGCCGGGGTCGTCGAACCGCATGGGATAACCCGGCCCAGGCAAAAACAACGCCTTCTTGATGGCCAGGCCCAAAAAGCCCCAGGCTTCCCCGTCCTCCGGGTTCTGCTGTACGGCCTGCCGACGGCGCTGAATCTCCTGCCATAAGTTCGGTTGCAGAAAAAGGAGGAAAATGTTGTGCTCCCGGGCAGGCTCCAGGTTTTGGAAACGCCATGTCACCTCACGACCTGCCAGGTGCGCACCCGGTGTCGTCCCCCGACCGTACCCCCAAAACTCCTTGCTCAGGGGAATGGTCTCCTCGGTGGCCTCATAAGGAAGTTGGACCCGGATTTCCGCATCTTCGATGACACCGTACCATCCCGCACCCGTTTCCAGGAGGTAGGTCAGCACCAAATAAGGCGGATATCCCCAGGTCCCCTGCTGATACGTGACCCGCAAGGTCACTTCTTCCCCTGGGGGGAAGGTGCTTTGGAACACGGCCCAGGGAGAAGGTGCATCGCAATAGGAGGATACAGGCCGGCCCTCCACCCGGCGAATGGCAACGGGCTGGTCGTTCACCCACACTCGTAGCCCCTGAATTTCCGAGCCTTCACACTGGATGAACAACGAACGGAGGGGGTAACGCACCTCCAGCGTTTCCGCGGTTTCTCCCTGGTTGCGCATCACGTACACGCCTTCCACCGTGGCTTGTGTTCCGTCCGGCGAAAGGGTCAGCACCACGCGTTCGCGAACCATTTGCACCTTGGTGTCCTTTCCCGCATCGGGACTGCCACCGCTCCCGGCCTCGGGCGGTGCCGCGTTGGCGCTCACTTTTCCTGCCAAAACCCCGAGCAACAACACCGCCCACACCAAGGCCCATCCCCCATAAAAACGAAGCCCTTTGTGCGCCTGCATGTCGTCACCTCCTGTTGGGGTGCCCGATGCCGCCGAAACGCCACGGCGATACCCTGCCTTGACATTCTTTACGCGGAGATCGGGCTTTTCCTCCAGGGTACGGGAAGGCGTCAGGATACCGTCAGGGCTGGGAAGGCGCTCGACGGGGTTTGTTATAATGGGGACATCCAAAACAACCCTCCGCAATTCTCTTGCCAAATCGAGGTGCGTATGAACCGAGAGCAAGCCTGGGCCATCGTGGAAGAATTCGTGAAGTCCGACAGCCTGCGCCGCCACCTGCTGGCGGTGGAAGCCTGCATGCGTTCCTACGCGGAGAAATTCGGCGAAGACCCGGAACTCTGGGGCGTCACCGGCCTGCTCCACGATTTCGACTGGGAAATCCACCCCAACATGGAGGAGCACCCCATCAAGGGGGTGGAGATTTTGCGGCAACGGGGCGTGCCCGAGGTGATTTGCCGGGCCATCCTGAGCCACGCGCCCGGGCGCACGGGGGTGCAACCCGAAACCCGGATGGAAAAGGCCCTGCGCGCGTGCGACGACATCACCGGGTTCATCGTGGCGGTGGCCCTGGTGCGGCCTTCCAAATCCCTGTACGACCTCAAGGTCAAGTCGGTGAAGAAGAAGTGGAAGGACAAATCCTTCGCCGCGGGCGTGAAGCGAGAGGAAGTCCGGGAGGCGGCCGAGGCCCTGGGCCTGGACCTGTGGGAACACGTGGCCAACGTCATCGAGGCCATGCGGGGCATCGCGCCCCAGTTGGGGCTGGATGGGTCGCTGGCGGAGCAGGAGTGACGCGTCTGATATTGCAGACTTACCGTTGGATCTGGCCGTTTGATCATTCAACCCTTTCTGAAGGAGGAGGCCTATGATTTACCGCAGTCCCTACGGTGAAGTCACCATTCCCGAGGTGCCCTTGCACACCTTCGTATTGCAAAACGCCCTGGAATACGGCGACAAGCCGGCGCTCATCGATGGGCCTACGGGCCGCACGCTGACCTACAAGCAACTGGCCGGCGGCGTGCAGCGCCTGGCCGCGAGCCTGGCCGAACGGGGCCTGCGTAAAGGAGATGTGGTGGCCATCTTCAGCCCCAACCTGCCCGAATACGCCCTGGCCTTCCACGGCGTGCTGGCCGCGGGCGGCACGGTGACCACCGTCAACCCCATGTACACCCCCCGGGAACTCAACTACCAACTCAACGATTCGGGCGCCCGTTTCATTTTCACCATTCCCCCCTTCGTGGAGCGGGTGAAACAGGCCCTGGAAGGCACTCAGGTGGCCGAAGTCTTCGTCATCGGCGAGGCCGAAGGGGCCACGCCCCTGGCCGCCCTGTTGCAAAGCCAGGCCCCGGCGCCCCAGGTCAGCATCCATCCCAAGGAAGACCTGGCCGTCCTGCCCTACTCCAGCGGCACCACCGGCCTTCCCAAAGGCGTGATGCTCACCCACTACAACCTGGTGGCCAACATCGTGCAAAGCGCCGGGGTGGAGCCGGTTTCCGACCAGGACGTGCTGGCCGGGGTGCTGCCCTTCTACCACATCTACGGCATGACGGTCATCCTCAACTTCGCCCTGTGGAAGGGCGCCACCATCATCACCGTGCCCCGCTTCGACCTGGAGCAATTCCTTGGACTCATCCAAAAGCACCGCATCACCCGGATGCACCTGGTTCCGCCCATCATCCTGGCCCTGGCCAAGCACCCCATCGTGGACCAATTCGACCTCTCCAGCGTAAAGGTCATCGTCTCCGGTGCCGCGCCTCTGGCTCCCGAGGTGGCGCGTGGCGCGGCCCAGCGCATCGGCGCGGTGGTCAAGCAGGGCTACGGCCTCACCGAGACCAGCCCGGTCACCCACCTGAACCCCGACGACCCGGACAAAATCAAACTGGAATCCGTGGGGCCGCCCATTCCCAATACCGAGTGCCGGGTGGTGGATTTGAGCACGGGCGAGGACCTGGGCCCCGGTCAGTTGGGCGAAATCCTCATCCGCGGGCCCCAGGTCATGAAGGGCTACCTGAACAAGCCCGAGGCCACCGCAGCCGCGTTCGATGGCGACTGGCTCCACACCGGCGACGTGGGCTACGCGGACGAGGACGGCTACTTCTACATCGTGGACCGCATCAAGGAGATGATTAAGTACAAGGGCTGGCAGGTCGCGCCGGCGGAACTGGAAGCCGTGCTGCTCTCCCACCCCGCGGTGGCCGATGCCGCGGTCATCCCCAAGCCCGACCCCGAAGCCGGGGAAATTCCCAAGGCCTTCGTGGTGAAAAAGGCCGAAGTCACCGCGGAAGAACTCATGGAATACGTGGCCCAACAGGTGGCACCTTACAAGAAGATTCGCGAGGTGGAATTCGTCGAGCAAATCCCCAAGACCCTGTCGGGCAAGATTCTGCGGCGGGTGCTCATCGAACAGGAGCGAAAGAAGGCGCAAGGCGCGGCGTAGGCTTCTTCGCGCCTCCGGCAGAAAGGCGACGTTGGCAGCGGATGCATCGCTGCCAACGTCGCTCGTCCAGGTTTCTCCGGGTAGCGGGTCGCAAGTACAGAAACAAATGGGATGGGGGCGGCGCGGCCGCCCCCATCCGACATTCTCGAAAGGCGAGTACATCACCGGGGAGAGGAAAATGGCATCGCGACGCTTTTGGTGGCTGCTGGTGGGCATGGTGTTGGTGCGGGTCGGCATCAACGCCGCGAACCGGGTGGTCTATCCCTTCCTCCCCGTACTCCAGCAGGGGCTGGGCGTTTCCTTCCAGGCCATGACCCAGGCCCTTTCCTGGCGGGCGCTGGCCCCACTGGTGGCCCTGCCCCTGGCCTGGAACATCGAGCGCCGCGGTCCCCGCTTCGGCCTGGCGCTGGGGCTGGGTTTTCTGGTGGCGGGGTACGGGGTCCTGGGCATATGGCCCACGTGGGCCACCTTCGTTTTCGGCATCCTGGCCGTGCTGGTGGGCAAAATCGTGGCCGATTCCGCGTTGCAGGAATGGATCGGCCGGCAGGTACCCTATGAACGCCGGGGACGTCCCCTGGCCTTCATCGAACTGGGCTGGTCCTTGAGTTTCCTGGCCATGCCCCTCTTCGCGTGGATGTTCGACCGTTTTCCCTGGCACTGGGCCTTTCTGATGCTGGCCATGTACATGGGGGTCACGGGGGGCGTGCTGTGGTGGCATCTACGGTTGCCGGCCCGCGTCCGGGCCGCCCCAACCGGGCCGCGGCGGAGCCTTTGGGCTTCCCTGGGCCGCCTCGCGGTTTCGGCACCCCAAAGGCGCGCCTTTTGGGCGGATCACGGCTCGGCCCTGCTTCGCGGGCTGGCCCCCGCGCTGTGGATGGCCTTTGCCATGCTGGTGGCCAACGAAATGGTGGGGGTGGTCTTCGGCGAGTGGCTGTACCGGACCTACGGGGTGCCGCTGGCCGGCCTGGGACTGGCCGCGGTGGTCATCGGCGCCGCGGAGATGGCCGGAGAAGTGACCACCATGCTCACGGTGGACCGCCTGGGCAAGAAAACCACCGTGGCCCTGGGCCTGGCCTTCAACACCCTGAGCGCCCTGGCCCTGCCGGTGTTGGGGAAATGGGGGCTGGCG
>JALWJZ010000017.1 GCA_026996855.1 Anaerolineales bacterium | reverse complement strand
CAGGAAACCCCTCCCCCGCCCCAGGACCCGGGCTGGCTGGGCTGGGCCGTGGAGATGGTTTCCGTCGAAGAGAACCTGAGGAGCGTGGCCCAAGCCCTGCTGGGCCGGGTGGGCCTGGTACGACATCGGGAAGCCGCGAGACGTTTGCTGGCCCACATGCCGGCGAACGCCTGCCTGGTCACACCCGAAGGCGAGGTCTTCTTCCCCGATGGGCGCATGCGTCTGGGTACGCCCCAGGTGGAACAGCTGTTCCGCCGCACTCGAGAACGCCAGGAGTTGCGAACCCGCATTCAACGCCTGCAAGAGGAAAACACCCAACGCCGCCAGGCCCTGGAAGACCTGGCCCGCCAGATAAAAGCCGCGCAAGAAGAAGAGGCCCTCGCACGCGAGCAGCGACGGCAGGCCGAAGAAGCGGCCACCCAGGCCGCCCGCGCCCGCGACCGGGCCGCGACCCAACTGGAGGGTGCCCACCAGGCCCTGGCTCTGCGCCGTCGGCGCCTGCGGGAGATGGAAGAAGAAGCCGCCGCGATGGCACAGGAGCAAAACGCCCTTCAAGGGGAACTCACCCAGGTGCAGCAACGCCTGGAAGGGGCCCAGCAGGAAGTTCACGAGGCCCAAAAAGCCCTGCGCGGCCTGAACCTGGACGACCTCTTTGCGGAAATGGCTTACTGGGAGCGCCGACAAGAGGCCATTGAAAAGGACTACCAACACAGCCTGCGCCGACGCCAACAGGCCGAAGAGGAATGGAAAGCCACTCAAAAGGCCCTGCAAGCCGCGGAGGAGCGACGCCGTGACCTTTTGAAAAAGGTACAAACCCTGGATCAGGCCTTACGCTCCGTGCGGGAGAGAGTGCAGCGCCACGCCGAAGCCGTGGCCCAGGCCCAAACCCGCTGGGAACCCCTCCAGACCCAGGTGCAGCAAGCCCAGGCGGAATCCGAGCGGTTGCGCCAGCAGGAAGAGGAACTCCGACAGTACATCCGGGAGCAAAGGGCCCATTACCAGGAAACCCTGTTGGCCCTGCAGCGCCTGCAGGCCCGGCGAGCCGGGCTGTTGCGCCGCATGCGGGAAGAAGGCCTCCTGCCCGGTTCCCTGGACGCCGGCGCCACCGGAGGCCTGCTTCCTCTTCCCGGTTTCGGGGAAGCCGAACAGTCCCCCACACCCGATCTTCCACCGGAAGTACTGGAAGAGCGGGTAAAGGCCCTGCGGCAAAAACTCAAACGCCTGGGGCCGGTGGTGCCCGAAATCCTGGAAGAATACCGGGAACTGGAAGAACGCATCACCTTCCTGCGCACGCAAATCGCGGACCTGCGCAAGGCCGAGGCCGACCTGTTGCGACTGGTCGACGAACTGGACACCCTGATGAAACGGGCCTTCCGCCGCACCTTTGAGCAAGTGCATCGCGAATTTCAGGCCCTCTTCACCCGCCTCTTCGGCGGCGGCAAGGCCCGCCTGGTGGTCACCCAAGACGCCAACGGCCAGGAAGCCGGTGTGGACATCGAAGTCCGCCTGCCGGGAAAGCGTACCCAACGCCTGGCTTTGCTCTCCGGCGGGGAACGCAGCCTCACCGCGGTGGCCCTCATCTTCGCGCTGCTCAAGGTTTCCCCCACGCCCTTTTGCGTATTGGACGAAGTGGACGCCATGCTGGACGAGGCCAACGTGGGTCGCTTCCTGGAGGTGCTGCACGAGTTCAGCCGGGAAATCCAGTTCGTGGTCATCACCCACCACCAACTTACGGTGCAGGCGGCCCAGGTGCTGTACGGCGTCACCCTGGACGAAGACGGCACTTCCCAGGTGCTGAGCCTGAAACTGGAGGATGTCCCCTCCTGGCTCGAACAACACGCGCCCACCCCGGCGTGAAAACTTCGTAGGGGAGTTCCGGGAGAACGCCCGCCACAAGGCCCTCCGGTATAATGGAGGCCACCTTTCACCGCAAGGAGGAACGTATGCCCACGGCATTGATTACCGGCATCACCGGACAGGACGGCTCCTACCTGGCCGAACTTCTCCTGGACAAGGGTTATCGGGTGCTGGGCATGGTGCGCCACACCAGTTATCCCCGGCTGGAGCGCATCGAGCACCTGCTGGACCGCATCGAACTGGTGGAAGCCGACCTCACGGACCTGAGTTCGCTGATTCGGCTGATGGAGAAATACAAGCCCGACGAAGTGTACAACCTGGCCGCGCAGAGTTTCGTGCCCACCTCGTGGGAACAGCCCATCCTCACCGGGGAAGTCAACGCCCTGGGCGTCACCCGCCTGCTGGAAGCCATCCGCATGGCCCATCCCAAGGCCAAGTTCTACCAGGCTTCCACCAGTGAAATGTACGGCGCGGTGCGGGAGGTCCCCCAAAACGAAAACACCCCCTTCTATCCCCGCAGCCCCTACGCGGTGGCCAAGGTGTACGCCCACTGGATTACCGTCAACTACCGGGAGTCCTACGGCCTGTTCGCGGTCTCGGGCATCCTGTTCAACCACGAAAGCCCCCGCCGGGGAATTCAATTCGTCACCCGCAAAGTGACCTACCACGTGGCCAAAATCAAACTGGGCCTGGCCCGCGAGGTGCGCCTGGGCAACCTGGAATCCAAACGGGACTGGGGCTACACCGGCGACTACGTGGAAGCCATGTGGCTCATGCTGCAACAGGACGAACCCGAGGACTACGTGGTGGGCATGGGGGAAGCCCATTCCGTACGGGAACTGTGCGAAGTCGCCTTCAGTTACGTGGGGTTGGACTACCGGGAATTCGTGGTGCAGGACCCCCGCTACTTCCGCCCGGTGGACGTGGACATCCTTCTGGCCGACCCCACCAAGGCCAAGACCAAACTGGGCTGGCAACCCAAGGTGTCCTTCGAGGAACTCATCCACATGATGGTGGATGCAGACCTGGAGCGGCTGAAACACCGCCTGGAACGGGAGCGGCGCACCATTTTCACGCCGTGAGAACCTCTTTTCCCCTTTAGGGAAGAGCGCCCCAGCCAGACATATACCAACTCTCCCATGAGATGGGACAATGGTATCGTAGCCCGAATCGGGCGCGGGATCGCAGGAAAGAAAAAAACAAATTGAGGGGGCGGCTCCGCCGCCCCCTCAATTTGTTAAGGCCTCGTGGGCTTCCCGCATCCAACGCCACAACAGACGCAGGTTGTCTCGCGGTGGCAAACTCCATGTGAACCCGTCTATGTGGTGCAAACGCCAGAACAGGCCGTAGGCCAACGCGAAAACCAAGAAAATGCCGTACAAACCTCGGGGCGTCATTTGAAAGGGAAGCCGTTGGGTATCCAGAAGGGACAGCAGAAACCAGCAAACCGCGTGGATGTAGAGCCATCGGCCCCAATCTTCAGCCACGACAAAGAGGACCAAAGGCATTAACAACCCAAGCACCAATAAGTACCGGGTAGCCGGGCGGCCCCAATAACGCCGCCAACGCCGTTCCAAGGGAAGGAAGGCCAGCAAAACCAAAAACCAGGCCTGGGCATGGAAACGCAAAAGCCGGGGGTTCTCCTTCACCACACGGCAGAGCACACAAATGGGCGCATCGTCCAGGGCCCCAATCGCGCCGTTGGGTTCCCAGGGATAAAAAGGTTGCAGCGCCTGCACAATCCCCTGGACATGGGCAGGCGTCCCCCGAAACCACAACACCGCGCCCAGGGCCAGCCCATTGAAGGCGAGAAGAAACCACAACTTCCGCGAGCGGAACAAAGCACGGGAAGGCATATGCCAAGCCAGGGGGAACAGCACATACGGCAGAAAGAGAGCCAGCATTTCGTGGGTCAAAATCCATGCAGGGTAAACCGCGAGCACGGCGAGGGTCGCCCGTTCCAAAAGCCGAGGGCGATACAAAGCCGTGACAAGGAGGAAACTCAACACCGCAAAGAGGAGAATCTCCTTCCGATACCCGCCCCCATGGCTCAACAAGTGAAAAGGGAAAAGATAGGGCGCGGTCAGCAACAGCAGATACGGACGCCAATCAGGCTGACGCAGCAAGGCCAGATAGGCAAAACTCAGGAAGATCCATATCGCCGGGACTTGTGCGGCGAGCACCAGATAAGCCGGGTCCGTTTGAAGCCATGTAGCCAGATGGTAGACCACCTCGCCAAACAGGCCCCGACGCACGAAGCCGCCCCGGTAGGAAATGAGCCAGTCGCCTACTATCCAGGGATGATGATGGTGCGCGTAGTACCAGGCATCCACCAGGGTGAGATACGCGATGAGCACCAGGTAAAGTCCATACCCGGCCCGCAGGCCTTTTGCGAAACCGGCCCGCCCCCTTTTCACCAAAAACGAAAGTCGCGTTTGCCCGAACATGAGATGCAAACGAGGGAGCACGGAACGGGCCGGTCCCGTTCTGTGCTCCCTTATTCGTTGCCTGGAAGGGTTGCTACTCCGTTTCCGCGTACACCGCGGGGAACAGGGCGTAAAAGGCCGCGGCCCGCACCACGTCGTCCAGGGGCACCTGGTCCAGCACGGTGTGGGCGTAAATCTCGTCGCCGGGGCCGAAGCCGATGGAGGGGATACCCGCCACGCCGGCCCAGTAGGTGGCGTTGGTGGAGAAATCCCACTTGCCTGTGGGTGCCTCGGGCCAGCCCAGCAGGCGCCGGGTGCGCTGCCCGGCCTGCACCATGGGGTGGTCCTCCTCCAGCAACCAGGCAGGGTAGTACTTCTCCACAGGGAGCACGAAACCCGTGTAGGAAGGCTCCGCGTATTGCAACACCTCCACCCACATCTTGCCCCGGCTCTCTTCGGGAATGAGGGCGTCCACCTGGGCCACGGCCAGGTCCTTGGTCTCGCCCAGGGTCAGGCGGCGGTCGATGAAAATCACCGCCTCGTCGGGCACCGCGTTGATGCTGGGGGTCTTCACCCGCATGTCCGTCACCGTGATTTTGCCGTGGCCCAGGAAGGGATGGTCGCCCAGTTGGGGTTCCATATCCCGCACCCCGGCGATGACCGGCAGGATGCGGTAAATGGCATTGTCGCCCAGGTGGTTGCTGGCCGCGTGCGCGCTCTTGCCCTTGGCCACCACCTTCATCTCCACCCGGCCCTTGTGGCCCCGGTACACCTGCATCCGGGTCGGCTCGCCCACCACCACCGCGTCAGGCCGGATGCCGGGGTCCACTTCCACGAAGGCCCGCGGGGCCAGGCCGTCGCACCATTCCTCCATGTTGCCGAAATAGTACACGGTCCAGCCGTCCAGCAGGCCCAGGTCCCGGGCCCAGGCCAGGCCATAGACCATGCCCGGCGTGCTCCCCTTCTCGTCGCAAGCCCCGCGTGCGTACAGAATGCCGTTTTCCACCTTGCCTTTGAAGGGGTCCCACTCCCATTCGTCGGGGTCGCCGATGCCCACGGTGTCGATGTGGGAGTCGTAGACCATCACCCGGGGGCCGTTTCCAATGCGCCCCAGGATGTTCCCCATCTTGTCGAAACGCACTTCCTCGAAACCCAGTTTTTCCATTTCCTCACCGATGCGCTCACCCACTTCCCGAATCTGGCCGTCCATGCTGGGGATGGCCACGATTTCCCGCATGAAGCGAACGATGTCCTCCCGGTGGGCTTGCAAACGCCGGTTCAATTCCTGCACCACGTGTTGTGAAACCGTACTCATTGGAGACCTCCTGGAATTGGTTTTTCGAGGCAGGCTAAGTCCGCCTCAAAGCGAAATAGGGAAATCGCTCAAGATACGGCAACGGCCTTTTCTCCGGCTTTATGGACCTCCCGCACCAAACGAGCCAGACGGCGCAGGCCTTCCCGCACCACCTCTTCCGGCCCGGCGAAGTTGATGCGCAAGCACTGGTGTTGGTGGTCCCAAGGCGCTTGCAGGCCGGGGAAGAAGTACTGGCCGGGCACCACCAACACCCGCCGGGCCTTGAGGCGTTGGTACAATTCCTGGGCAGAAATGGGCAATTCGGGGAACCACACCCACAGGAAGAAGGTGCCCTCGGGAAGGTGCACCCGATAAGGGACGTCCCCCATGAATTCCTCCAGCCATTCCAGCGCGCGGTCCCGCTTGGCCCGATAATAGGGTTGAATCCATCGCGGCCCCAATTCCAGGATTTCCCCGGAGCGAACCAAATCCAGCACCAGGCCCGGCCCCACGCTGGCCGGTGCCAGGGCAAAGATGGCGTTCATGCGGGCCAGGGCACGGGCAATGGGTTCCGGCGCCAGGATGATGCCCGTGCGCACGCCAGGCAGGCCCACCTTGGAAAGGCTCAGGGCCAGCACCACGTGCTCGTCCCAGTAGGGCTCGGCATCGGTGAAAAGAATGGACGGGAAAGGCGCGCCGTAGGCGTTGTCGATGATGAAAGGCACGCCCCGCTCCCGGCTCCATTGGGCCAGCGCGTCCAGTTCCTCCTCCGTCAACACGTTGCCCGTGGGATTGGTGGGCCGGGAAACGCACACCGCGGCCACCTCCTCATGGTCGGGCAGGCGGCTCAAATCCACGTGGTACTTGTAGAAAGGCGCGTCCAGCAGTTCGATGGTGGGCTTCATGGCCAGGAAAATATCCGGCACCCAGCCGGTATCCGCGTAACCGATGTATTCGGGCAACACCGGCAGCAGAATCTTGCGGAAACGGCCGTCGCTGGCCGGACCGGCCAGCAGGTTGAAAAGCAGGGCAAAAGCGTTCTGGCTTCCGTTGGTCAGCACCACGTTCTCCGGGCCGATGGGCCAGCCGTACCGCTCCCGGAACAGCCGGGCCAGGGCTTCCCGAAATTCGCCCAGGCCCTGAGGTTCCGCGTAATCGGTAAAGGCGCGCAAAAAGCGGGCTTCGTCCTGGGCCAGGGCCTGGAGCCGCTCGCGGAAAAACTGCACCACCTGGGGAATCTTGGCCGGATTGCCGCCGCCCAGCATGTACACCGGTCCCTCGGCCCGCAGGGCCTTTCCCAAATCGTCCATGAGTTGCAAAATGCCGGATTGCGCGGTCAATTTCTCGCCAAAGGTGGAGAAACGCACCTCCATCGTGCACCTCCCTCCGCCAACCCAAAAGATGCCGTGCTGCCCGGAATTCCGACAAACAGAACATGAGGGCCGTGCTCGGTGCCCTCATGGCATGAGGATGCGGGAATTATACTCCCTGGTGCGAGGATGTGGGACTTTTACGAGACGAAAGGCAGGCACCTTTGCACCCTTTCGGTGTGAAGACCCGAGCCGGTCTTCAAGTCCACTTCGCCTCGTCCCCAAACATTTGCTTCCATTTGTAAAGCAGATTCAGCGCCTCCAGGGGCGTCATGTTGTCCGGGTCCAGGTGTTCCAGTTCTTCCAACAAGGGATGGGTCTCGGGGAACAGGGCCAGTTGCACCGGCGTGGACGGCGCCCCATCGGGGTGCGGTCGGCTCCCTTCCTTCTCCAGGCGCTCCAGGATCTCCCGGGCCCGGGCAATCACCGCGGGGGGCATGCCCGCGAGTTGGGCCACGTGGATGCCGTAGGACCGGTCCGCGCCCCCGGGCAGCACCTTGTACAGGAACACCACCCGGCCCTCGTGTTCCGTCACGCTCACGTGGTAGTTGCGCACGCCAGGGAGCAGGTCCGCCAGGCGGGTGAGTTCGTGGTAGTGGGTGGCGAAGAGGGTGCGACAGCGCAGGTTGGGGTGGTTGTGCAGGTATTCCACCACGGCCCAGGCAATGGCCATGCCGTCGTAGGTGCTGGTGCCGCGGCCGATTTCGTCCAGGATGACCAGGCTACGCGGGGTCGCGTGGTGGAGGATGTGCGCGGTCTCCACCATTTCCACCATGAAGGTGGACTGGCCCATGTGGATTTCATCCTGCGCGCCGATGCGGGTGAAGATGCGGTCCACCAGGCCGATGCGGGCCTCGCGCGCAGGCACGAAACTGCCCATCTGGGCCATGAGCACGATGAGCGCAGTTTGACGTAAATAAGTGCTTTTCCCGCCCATATTGGGTCCGGTAATAATACGAATCCGCTCTCCTTCTTCAAACACGGTGTCGTTGGGCACGAAGGGGGTCTCCTGGGTCTTCTCCACCACAGGGTGCCGGCCTTCGCGAATCTCCAGCACCCGGTCGTCCTCCACGATTTCAGGGCGCACGTAGTCGTTTTCCACCGCGGTTTCGGCCAGGCCGGCGAGCACGTCCAGCACGGCCAGGGCGCGTGCGGTACCCAAAAGGCGCTCCCGGTAGCCCGCGAGCCGGTCCAGCACCTCCCTGTACAGCCGGGCCTCCAGGTCTTTGATGCGCTCCTCCGCGTGGAGCACCAGGGCCTCGTATTCCTTCATCTCCGGCGTGATGAAGCGCTCCGCGTTGACCAGGGTCTGCTTGCGGATGTAGTCTTTGGGCACCAGGTGCAGGTTGGCCTTGGTGACCTCGATGTAGTACCCGAAGACCTTGTTGTAGCCCACCTTGAGGTTCTTGATGCCCGTGCGTCGGCGCTCCCGCTCCTCCAGGGAGGCAATCCACTGCCGCGCGTGCTCGGATTCCTCGTAGATGCGGTCCAGTTCGGGGGAAAAGCCCCGGCGGATGACACCGGTATGTTGGGTGGTGGCTGGGGGTTCTTCCGCGATGGCCCGTTCCAACAGGTCCAGGGACTCGGGCACAGGGTCCAGGCGGCGGAGGAGGGGGGACAGAGCGGTCGGCGGTCGGCGGTCGGCGGTCGGCGGTCCGCTATCGGCTGCCCGCTGACTGCTGTCCGCTGACTGCTGACTGCTGTCTGCTGTCTGCTCACTGCTGAACAGCGCCACCAACGCGGGAAGTTGCCGCAACGTGGCCCGGAGGGAGACCAAATCCCGGGGCTGGGCCGTGCCTGCAACGACCCGGTTGGTCAGGCGTTCCAGGTCCGCGAGGGGTTTGAGGCGTTCGCGCACCTGGGCCCGGAGCATGGGGTTCTGCACGAAGAAGTCCACCCCATCCAGCCGGCGGCGGATGCGTTCCGCGTCCACCAGGGGCCGGTGAATCCACTGCCGGAGCAGCCGCTTGCCCATGGGCGTGACGGTGCGGTCCAGCACCCAAAGCAGGGACCCCCGCACGCTGCCGTCCCGGATGGTTTCGGTGAGTTCCAGCGCGCGGCGGGTGGCCGCGTCCAGCACCATGTAATCCTGGAGGCTGTAGGTGCGCAACGAAGTCAAAAGTTGCACGGCCTCGGGCCGGGTTTCCTGCAAGTACTGGAGGATGGCCCCCGCGGCCCGCACGGCCAGGGACTTTCCGCCCAGGCCAAAGCCCTCCAGCCGGGCCACCTGGAAGTGGTCCTTGAGGGCCTGCGCGGCGCGGCCCGGCTCGAAGCGCCAGTCGGGCCAGGGGGAGGAGTGGCCGGGCACGCCCTCGGGCAGGGTCTGACCTTCGGGGTGCAGCACCTCCGCGGGCTTCAGGCGCAGGAGTTCGGCCCGCACCAGGGCGTCGATGTCCGGGCCTTCCAGTTCCGTGGCCGCGAATTCCCCGGTGGAAATGTCCGCGTAGGCCATGCCCGCCTTGCGCCCTTCGGTCACCACCGCGACCAGGTAGTTGTTCGCGTCCGCGGGGAGGAGTTCGGGCTCCACCACGGTACCGGGGGTGACGATGCGCACGATTTTCCGGGGCATAGGCCCCCGGCCTGTGGGTTCGCCGATTTGCTCCGCGATGGCCACCTTGTAGCCCTTTTCGATGAGCCGACCCAGGTAACTTTCCAGCGCGTGGTAGGGAATGCCGGCCATGGGCACCCGCACGCCCTTGGCCACGTTGCGGGAGGTGAGCACGATGTCCAGTTCCCGGCTTACCAGTTCCGCGTCTTCGTCAAAGGTCTCGTAAAAATCCCCCAGGCGGAAGAAGAGAATGGCATCGGGCACCTGGCGTTTGAGTTCCAGGTACTGCCGGCGGATGGGCGTGAGGCCGTCGGATTTCGCGCGGGGCATGGGCTTTCCTCAATGGCTCGTGTTTTTCAAAATCCAACAAAAGCGGCAAAAGTCTTCGTATTTTCTCACGGAGCCACAGAGGACACAGAGAAAACTTTGGGCTTCTCCAACGGATACTCCGTGTTCTCCGTGGCTCTGTGTGAGGATATGTTAGAACATGAAAAGCGCCTGCCTCAATAGTGACTCGGGAAAAGGAACAACTGTTTCTTTTTTCGCAGAAGAATGAAACAGAACCCCACCTTTTGTTTCATTCTCTCTCAACGGCAAGTACCTCAAGAATGGAGTTTGCACGAAACTGCCGTCGATAGCGCTGTTTCGGTTCCTCCAAAATGCCTTCAGCGACCAAACGATGGAGTAACCTCTGTGCTCCAGGATGGGTAATTCCCAACTCCTCGCTCACGTCGCGAACGGTCAACACCGGCTTTTCGAACAAAAGGTCCACCAGTTTGAGCAAATTGGCCGAGGCCCGCTTGCGGGTGACCTGGTCTCGCCATGCCAGGTGCAAATCCTGAAGGCGCTTCATTCGCCACAGGGCATCCTGGGCCTGGTCTACCACACCGCGTAAGAAGAATGCTACCCAATCTTCCCACGCACCGTGGGTACTCACCCGCAGCAGGTGCTCGTAATAGGCGTCTCGATGCTTTTCGAAATAGGGGCTGAGGTAAAGAAGGGGCAACGGCAGCAATTTCCAGTCCACCATGAGGAGCACGAGCAAGAGCCGTCCGATGCGCCCGTTGCCGTCCAGAAAAGGGTGAATGGCCTCAAACTGGTAATGGATGAAGGCCAGGCGCACCAGAGGCGGATGAGATTCATCCTCCCGGTGGAGATACTTCTCCCAGGCGTCCAGGGTTTCCATCAGGTACATGGGCGGGGGCGGCACGAAGGTGGCTTCGTTGAGGGTGCAACCGGGCGGACCAATCCAGTTCTGACTGCGGCGGAATTCGCCAGGGGTGGCGTGCGCGCCCCGCACGCCTTCTACCAAAATCCGGTGCAGTTCCCGGACCAGGCGCAGGGAAACGGGCAGCGTCTCCAAACGCCTCAAGCCATACTGCAAAGCCCGAACGTAGTTATGCACCTCATGCACATCGGGCGGGAGGTGTTTCCGCACACCTGCTTCGTAGGCGTACACGTCGTCCAGGTTCGCTTCTGTGCCTTCAATGCGGGAGGAAAGCACCGCCTCCCGCCGCAGAAGCGGCTGCACCAGGAGCCAGGGATTGGAAAGCGCGCGGCCCAGACCGGCCAGTTCTCCCACCGCGCGGTCGGCTTCGGACAACCGGCGGATGAGCCTTGGGGTATAGGCCATGCGCGGGGGGAGTGGGTCGGGCACGAAGGCCCAGTACGCGGTTTTTCCCTCCCCCACCCGCACGACCCGTCCCGGTGCCTGTTCGGTGAAACTCGCTGGACGCATAGGGGGTTTTACCTCGTCCACCGAAAATGCCCGCTTGATTGTAGCGCAAAACCACAAATGGTGAGCAGACAGCAGACAGCAGACCGCCGACCGCTCACTGCTGACCGCCTATCTACCCCAACATCTTCTCCGCCCAGTCCGCGAAGAGGAAGTAGCGGAAGTCCTGGCCCTGGTAGGCCTGGATGGCACCCACGATGCCGTACACGATGGCCACCAGCGGCGCCACGGAGAACACACAAGCCAAAGGGAAACACAACAGGCCGATAAGCACCGCGCTCAAAAGCCCACCGAGGAACCACATGACTCCGGCCAACAAACCAAAGCCCACCCACAGCACCAACTGCATCCAGAAGGACTGCAACGCATGGAAGGCCACGTACCGGGAGCGGGGCTTGTAAACCGCGTAGATGACGATGGCCGCGATAGGACCCAAAACGCCGGAGAGCAGATTGAGCAGCACGCTCAGGTGGGCCAGCATGGCCCAGAGCCGTTCGTCCTCGGGGGAAAGGGGTTGCGGTTTTACCGGAACGGGAGTGGCTTTGGACATCATGCACCTCCTGCACAATTCCATCATGGGTATTAAGCGGAAGATTTTTCCATGGCCTGAAGGGCCGCTTGCACGCGCAACGCCGGCCTGGGGAAGAGCCATTCCACTTTGACCCGAAAGCCGGGGAGGACCCGCGAAGCCACCCAGCCCCGCGCCACCCGGCGGGCCGTGTAGCGCGTACCCTGTTCCAACAGGTGCTGCACCACCGCCTGTTCCTGCATGTCCACCACCCAGTACTCGGGCACGCCGGCCTGAGCATCGTCCAGGGGCTTTTCCACCAGGTCCACCGTGCGGGTGGAGGGGCTGGTGACCTCGATGACCAACCGGGGCACCACGGGCAGGGGCACCTGGTCCAGCACCGCCTCGGCCTCCGGGGGAAGCACGAACACGTCCGGCTCCCGGACCACATCGGGCAGAATTTGCACCGTGGCCGGGCCGGTGAGCACACGCATTCCCTGTTGGTTATGTTGCAACCAGGCCCGTAGCAAAGCGGACAGAAAGAGCACGACATCCTGATGCATAGCCGTCACCAACGAAGCCATGAGCACCTCCCCGCGCACGAATTCCACGAACGCGTTTTCCGGGGCCAGGCGCAGGTAGTCCTCCAGGGTCCACCCCTGCAGGCGGAGCAGGTACGGCCCCCGGTATATGGTCGGTTTCGCCGGTCCACCAGGCGTAGGGGCAACTTCCAATCCAGGCCCGTCCCAACCAACATGGCTCCACTCTCGTTTCTCCCTCGGCACTTACCCCAAGCCTTCCGATGCCAATGCGTCGTAAGGCGTTTTGATTATATCAAAGCCGGGTGACCGCAAGGTTCTGTTTCCAAAAAACCGTCCTCGATGTTTCGCACATTCCCAAATGACCCAAGACAAAGGGATGCCTTATGGTAAAATGCGAAAATGATTTGAACATCGTTCTCTGACACGCTCAATTCCCAAGGAGGAGCGGAATGGCGAAACAACCATGGCTTTGGGTCCTGGGGGCCCTGGTCGTGCTCTTCTTGTGTGGTATTACGGTTTTGGGTGGCATCCTGTGGGCGTTTTCAACGAAAGCGTCCCCGGAGCCCACCCTACACCCTGCTCAAGCCGCCACCTGGGCCGCGGCCACGTTGCAGGCCCTGGCTCCACCCGACCAGGCGGAAGCTTCCCCGCCTCAACCCATCCCCACAACCGCCGCCGAAACCGCCCCTGCCGTGGCCGCAACCTTTACCGCCACCGCCGTCTCCACCCCGACGCCTGTGCCCACCGCCACTGCCGTACCAACCAACACCCCCGTTCCCTCGCCCACCCTCCGGTGCCTGGCCGCTTCCTTCGTCAAAGACGTCACCGTGCCCGACGGCACGGTCTATCCGCCCGGCAAACCCTTCGCCAAGACCTGGCGCTTGCGCAACGAAGGCGCCTGCACCTGGACCACCGCGTTCCAGATTTATTTCGACGATGGAGATGCTATGGGCGCGCCACCCGCGGTCAACCTGCCCCACGCGGTGGATCCGGGTGAAACCGTGGACGTTACCGTGGAATTCCAAGCCCCGACCACCGAAGGCACGTACAAAAGTTTCTGGAAAATTCGCTCCGACGAAGGATATGCCTTTGGCATCGGCGATACCGCGGACAAGCCCTTCTGGGTGAAAATCCGGGTGGAACTCCCCACCTACAGCCTCTTCGACATGGCGCCCGAGGCCCAATGGGTGAGCCACGCCGGCGAAATCCCCTATGGCGGTGCCCCGGACGACAGTCGCGGCTTTGTCCGAGACGTCTCCAACCATCTCCTGGAAGACGGCTCTTCCCCCGACAAAGTGCTGGAAATGCATCCTACCTGGAAAGTCCACGGTGCCATCTCCGGCACATATCCTGAGATGCCCATCTATACCGGTCATCGTTTCGTGGCCAAAATCGGCTTTTTGGCCTTGGAAGGTGGAGGATGCGGCGTGGGCAAAGTGGCCTTTCAATTGAACTACCAGGATGCCGAAGGCCTGCACCCCCTGGGCGAATGGATCAAATCCTGCGATGGCTCGTTACAGGACGTGGAGGTGGACCTCAGCCCCCTGGCCGGCAAAACCGTTCAGTTGATTCTGGCGGTGATGGCCGCAGGCTCGCCCGATCAGGACTGGGCTGTATGGGTGGACCCCCGGGTCACACCGTAAACCCGCCACGTAGTGGAAAGGCCCTCGCTGCAGGACCTTCAACTCGCTCCCCGGCGTCTGGAACGGACCGGTCATGGCTCCTCCAGACGCCGGGCGCTTTTTCTGGTCTCCAACCCCTTTCTCTGCCTCGGGTTTGGTATTTTTGAAAATAAGGCGAGGCTCGTAGCAATACATCGACTTGCGAGACCCGGTGAAGACGGCCTCACCGCCTAAAACAAAATTCTCTTTGAGAGATGATCGCTTTTTTTACGGTGGACTTCCGCCCACCGCAAAAAGCCAAAGTTCAGCGCCCTCTGGTATCATTGTGAAGCACCCTTGCCCGGGAGATAGGAGACATGGAACCTGCATGTGGCCTTCTGGCCCGATACCGCGAATGGATGGACCTGCCCCCCCACACCCGTGACCAACTTACTCTGTGCGAAGGCAACACGCCCCTCATCCCCGTGCCCCGTCTGGCCGAACGGCTGGGCGGCGGCTTCGACCTTTACGTGAAATACGAAGGCCTGAACCCCACCGGTTCCTTCAAAGACCGGGGGCTGGTGGCCGCGGTGGCCGAAGCCTGGGGCCGGGGCGCGCAGGCGGTGATTTGCGCTTCCACGGGCAACACCGCGGCCTCGGCCGCGGCCTATGCCGCGCGCGCGGGCCTCAAGGCCGTGGTGGTGGTGCCTCAGGGCAAGGTGGCCCTGGGCAAACTCGCGGGCGCGCTGGCCTACCACGCGCGCGTGGTACAGGTACAGGGGTCCTTCGACCACGCGCTGGACCTGGTACGCCAGGCCGTGGAACGCCACCCCATCGCGCTGGTGAACTCCATCAACCCCTACCGGCTGGAAGGGCAACAAACCGCGGCTTTCGAAATCGTGGACGCGCTGGGCCGCGCACCCGACTGGTTGGCCATCCCCGTGGGCAATGCGGGCAACATCACCGCGTACTGGATGGGCTTCACCCGCTACCACCGGGCCAAAAACACGGGCCTGCCCCGGTTGTTGGGCGTGCAGGCCCAGGGCGCCGCGCCCCTGGTATTGGGGCATCCCGTGGAAAAACCCGAAACCGTGGCCACGGCCATCCGCATCGGCAACCCGGCCCGGGGGCAGGAAGCCCTCCAGGCCGCGCGGGAATCCGGGGGCCGCATCATTGCCGTACCCGACGCGGCCATCCTGGAGGCCCAATCCTGGCTGGCCGAGGAAGGCATCTGGGTGGAACCCGCCTCGGCCGCGGGCCTGGCCGGACTGGCTGCGGAAATCCGGCAGGGCCGGCTGGACCCTCAAGGCAAGACCATCGTGGTGGTATGCACCGGCCACGGCCTAAAGGACCCCGACATCGTGCTCCAGCACGCGGACGCCCTGCCCACCATCGAACCCAAACTGGCCCACCTGGAGCCGTACCTGACCGCCGACCGCTGACCGCCGACTGCCGACTGCTGACCGCCGACTACCGACTGCCAACTGCTGACCGCCGACTACCGACTGCTGACCGCCGACTGCCAACTGCTGACTGCCGACTGCTGACTGCCTATGCCCATCACCCTATCCGTCCCCGCCACCACTTCCAACCTGGGTCCCGGCTTCGACGTGCTGGGCCTGGCCCTGGATTTGTGGAACACCGTCACCGTGGCGCCCGCGGCCGGGTGGCAGGTCACGGTGGAGGGCGAGGGCGCGGAGCGGCTGCCCCACGGCCCGGAGAACCGGGTGGCCCGGGCCTTTCGTTGGGTCTTCCAAACCCTGGGCGAACCCCTGCCTCCGGGGGTGCACATCCACTGCCGCAACCGGGTGCCCGTGGGTTCGGGGCTGGGTTCCAGCGCCACCGCGGCCCTGGCGGGCATGGCCGCGGCCCTGGCCTGGCTGGGCCGGCCCCTGGACCGGGACCAACTCCTGGCCTGGACCGTGGCCTGGGAGGGCCACCCGGACAACGCCGCACCCGCGCTCCACGGCGGCCTGGTGGCCGCGGGCCTGGAAGAGGGCGGCCGGCCCTGGGTCCTGCCCCTGGAACTGCACCCCCTCTGGGTGGAGCAGGCCCGTCTGGTGCTGGCCCTGCCGGAGGTGGACCTCCCCACGGAAAAGGCCCGGCAGGTGCTGCCCCGCCAGGTGCCCCTGGCCGACGCCGCCTTCAACCTGGCCCATGCCCTGCAGGTGGTGGAGGCCCTGCGCCGCGGGGACCCGGACCTGCTGCGTCGGGGCATGGTGGACCGCTGGCACCAACCCCACCGGGTGCCCCTCATCCCCGGCGCGGCCCGGGCCATGGACGCGGCCCTGGAAGCCGGCGCGGTCGCGGTCATGCTCTCGGGCGCGGGACCCTCGGTGCTGGCCTGGGCCCTGGCAGACCCCGACGCGGTGGAGGCGGCCATGCGGGAAGCCTTCGCCAGGCACGGCCCGGTGCGCACCTGGCAACTGCGCATCAGCCAGCGCGGCCTCCAGGTTCAAGGGAACCCATAGCCGCCCGGGAGCCAAGCGGTGGGGTTTTGCGCACAACCTCACAGGGAAAGGCCTCATGCCCAGGAAAAAGCGCAAGCGCACGTCTCCAACCCCGGCGAAACGCGGGGAAACGGTCCAAACCCTGGAAGACCCCCGCAGTCCCTGGCCCATTCGGGTCATTCGCAGCCCCCGGCGCAAGAAAACCGCCAGCGCCCGCCTGGTGAAAGGCGTACTGGAGGTGCGGGTGCCTTCCCACATCGGAGACGAGGAATTTCGGCGTCTCCTGGAAACCCTGTTGCGTCGGGTCAGGCGGCGGGCCGCACGGGTCAAACCCTCGGACGAGGACCTGGAAAAACGGGCCCGGGACCTGAACCGCCGCTACTTCGACGGCAAGTTGCGCTGGACCTCCATCCGCTGGGTTACCAACCAGGAAAAGCGCTTCGGCTCCTGCACCCCCGACCTGGGCACCATCCGCATCTCCCATCGGCTGGCCAAAGCGCCCAAATGGGTGCTGGATTACGTCATCATGCACGAACTGGCCCACCTGGTGGAACCCAACCACGGGCCCCGCTTTTGGGAACTGGTGTACCGCTACCCCCTCACGGAACGAGCCCGGGGGTACCTCATGGCCCTGGGCCTGGAAGAGGAGGACTCGGAACCGCCCTCGTAAACCTTCCCCGACCGGAGGAACGCCATGCGCTACGAGACCCTGTTGGTGCACGCAGGCACCCAACCGGACCCTACCACCGGTGCCATCATGACGCCGGTGTACTTGACCTCCACCTACGTGCAGGAGGGCGTGGGCCGTCCCCGAGAAGGCTACGAGTACAGCCGCACCAAGAACCCCACCCGGGTCGCGCTGGAAGCGGCCCTGGCCGCGTTGGAAGGGGCATCCTACGGCCTGGCCTTTGCCTCGGGCATGGCCGCCATCGACGCGGTGCTGCGCCTGCTGCCCCCGGGCAGCCACGTGGTGGTGGGCAACGACGTGTACGGCGGTACCTATCGCCTGTTCGAGCAGGTGTATCGGCCTTACGGCCTGGATTTCACCTACGTGGACACCACCCAACCGGAGCAGGTGGCTCGTGCCTTACGGGAAGAAACCCGCCTCATCTGGCTGGAAACGCCCACCAACCCCCTGCTTCGGATTACGGACATCCGCGCGGTGGCCGACCTCGCGCATGAGCACCCCGCCCGGCCCCTGGTCGCGGTGGACAACACCTTTGCCACCCCTTATTTGCAACGCCCCCTGGAATTGGGCGCGGACATCGTGGTGCATTCCACCACCAAGTACCTGGGCGGCCATTCGGACGTGGTGGGCGGCGCGGTGGTGACCAATCACCTCGAAGTACACCAGCGCCTGGCCTTTCTGCAAAACGCGGTAGGCGCGGTGCCCGGTCCCCTGGACTGCTTCCTGGTGCTGCGGGGCATCAAGACCCTGGCCGTACGCATGGACCGCCACAGCGCCAACGCGCTGCACGTGGCCCGGTTCCTGGAAGGCCACCCTCGAGTGGTGCGGGTGCATTACCCCTTCCTCGAGAGACATCCCCATTACGAAGTGGCCTGCAGGCAAATGCGGGCCGGGGGCGGTATGGTGTCCTTCCAGGTGGAAAGCCCGGAAATGGCGGTGCAGGTGGCCGAAAGCACCCGCATTTTCGCCCTGGCCGAATCCCTGGGCGGGGTGGAAAGCCTCATCGAGGTGCCCGCGGCCATGACCCACGCTTCCACCGCGGGTTCCACATTGGAAGTACCGCCCACCCTGATCCGCCTTTCCGTGGGCATCGAGCACTCCGAAGACCTGGTAGAAGACCTGGCCCAGGCCCTGGACAAAGCCGCTTCCGCCCGATGAATGCGGAAGCCCGCCGGAGGAATCGGCGGGCCTTTTGGGGGATGATGGCTACACGCAATACCCGGCTTCAAGGCCGCGTACGATATGCTTTCAGCAAAATCTCGTTGACCTCGGGCCGGGTGAACTCGGGCGGCAACGATTCCCCTCGCCGCAGTTTCTCCCGCACCTGCGTACCGGATAGGTGCAACCGCTGGCTTTCGTCGTGGGGGCAGGTCTTGGCCGTGACCACCGTACCGCACGCCCGGCAGAAGAACGCGTGCTCGAAGAACAGGGGCGTGATGCCGATTTCCTCGGGCCGGAAGTCGTCGAAAATGCGCTGGGCGTCGTAGGTACCATAGTATTTGCCCACCCCCGCGTGGTCCCGGCCTACGATGAAATGGGTGCAACCGTAATTCTTGCGGGCCAGCGCGTGCAAAACCGCTTCGCGCGGCCCCGCGTAGCGCATCGGCGCGGGGAACACCGCGAGCAGCACCCGCTCCCGGGGATAGTACTTCTCCAGCATCACCTTGTAGGTGGCCATGCGCACTTCCGCGGGCACGTCGTCGGCCTTGGTTTCCCCCACCAAAGGATGGAGAAGCAGTCCATCCACGATTTCCAGGGCCACCTTTTGGATGTACTCATGGGCCCGGTGCAGGGGGTTCCGGGTTTGAAAGGCCACGATGCGCCGCCAGCCCCGCTCTCGAAAGATGCGCCGGGTTTCGGCCGGTGGCAGGCGCAACTCGGGAAACTGGGTTTTCGTGGCCTGGGGCCAATCGAAAAGCCAGATTTCCCCCGCCAAGAGGCGGTCCCCCTGCGCGTACAGGCGGGCCACCCCCGGATGGGCTTCTTCGGTGGTGCGATACACCAGGCGGGCTTCGGCTTCCTTGTCGTAGGGGTAAATCTCCTCCACGTGCAAAATGGCCAGGGGTCGGCCATCTTCGCACAGGGCCACATCCCGACCCACTTTGAGGGAACGGGCCACCTCTTCCCCCACCGCCAGGGTGATGGGGATGGGCCATATCAGGCCGTTGGCCAGGCGCATTTCCCGCACCACCCGCAGGTAGTCTTCCCGCCGCATGAACCCCGTCAGAGGGCTGTACGCGCCGGTAGCCAGCATTTCCAAATCGGCCAGTTGCGCCCGCGTCAGGGGGATGCAGGGCAGGCTCCCGGCCCGTTCCCGGGCCGCCTGGGCCAGCGCGCCGTACAGTACCCGTTGCACCAACATACCACCATGAGGAGGAATCATGGGCCTTCTCCACCACTCGAAATCGGGACACAGGGCGTTCCCGAGGAAGAAGGGTACCACAAACCCAGCCCGAGGGAGGACCAAACCCACGCGGTTTGTGGTATTCTGAATTCGAAGCCGTGAGGCCTCCAGAACCAAGCGAGGTGAAGACCTATGGTGGACCCGGAACGCATTCGCGAAGCCATTGTAGCAGAGTCGGTTCTGGTAGACCGACAGGGGGTCGTGGCCCTGTACGAAGCCATTCACAAGATGGTGGGCTTTGGCCTGGGCGGCCTGCTGTACCGGGCCGGGAAAACCGGCGGGATGCAGGGCGCCCGCCTTCTGGCCGACCGCTTCCAACTGCAAGGGGAAGACCTGCTCCAGGCCCTGCTGATTGCCTTCAACACCGCGCGTTGGGGCCGGGCGGAATTGAACCGCACCACCGAACCCTGGAGCCTGCACATCCATGATTCCGTCCTGGGCCAGCACCTGAAAAGCAAAAAGCCCGTGTGCCATCCCATTGCCGGTTATTGGGCCGGTTTCCTGCAAACGGTCCTGGGGAAAGAGGTCCAGGTGCGGGAGGTCCAATGCATGGCGCAGGGTCACGACCATTGCATGTTCGAAATTCAGATTCGCTGAAGACCGCCGCGAACCTTCGGACACCCGATATTACCCGGAGCCGATTGCGCGAGAACCGGGTCTCCTTTTCACAAAGGCTGAGAAAGTCCGGTTCTTTGTCATCCCACCGAAAGGAGCGACCCATGTCCCGACTGATTCTCAACGCCACCGTCATCACTCTGGAAGATGAAAACCGCATCCTGTCCGACCACGGCGTGGCCATCGAAGGCGACCGCATCGTCGAGGTAGGGCCTTCGGCGGCGTTGCAGGCCCGCTACCCCCAGGCCCAGGTACTGGATGCCCGCGGCCAGTTCCTCCTGCCGGGCAACATCTGTGCCCACACCCATTTCTACGGAGCCTTCGCCCGAGGCATGGCCATCCCCGGGCCGCCCCCCAAGGACTTCCCCGCCATTCTGGAACGCCTGTGGTGGCCCCTGGACCAGGCCCTGGACGAGGACGCGGTGCGCCTTTCGGCCCTGGTCATGGCCCTGGATGCCATCAAGCACGGCACCACCACCCTGATCGACCACCACGCCTCGCCTAACGCGCTGGAGGGTTCCCTGGACATCATCGCCGACGTGGTGGGCCAGGCGGGGCTGCGCGCGGTGCTGGCCTACGAGGTGACCGACCGCTACGGGCAGGACAAAACCCAGGCGGCCATCGAGGAAAACCTGCGCTTCTGGAAACGGGTGCAGGAAGAGGGACCCTACGAGGGTCGGATTCAAGCCCTTTTCGGCCTGCACGCCAGCATGACCCTCTCCGAGGAAACCTTAGAGCGGGCCCGCCAGATGGCCCCTGACGAAATGGGCTTCCATATTCACATCGCCGAACACCCGGACGACGAGTACGACAGCCTGCATCGTACCGGACAGCGGGTGGTGGACCGGCTTCACCGCCATGGCATCCTGGGCCCCCGCACCATCACCGCCCACGCCATCCACATCGACGCCCGGGAGATGGAACTGCTGGCCGAGACAGGTACCTGGGTCACCCATCAACCCCGTTCCAACATGAACAACGGCGTGGGCGCGGCTCCGGTGGAGAGCATGTTGCGCCTGGGCGTGCGGGTGGGTCTGGGCACCGACGGCTTCCCCCACGCCATGTGGGAAGAACTGCGCTTCGCCTACATGCTGCAAAAAGTCGTGCACCTGGACCCGCGGCGCCTTCCGGGGAACCTGGCCTTCGCCATGCTGGCCCGGACCAACCGGGACCTGGCCAGCACCCTGTTCGGGATGCCCGTGGGTGTAATTCGCCCCGGCGCGGCCGCGGACCTCATCCTGGTGGACTACCCCGCGCACACTCCGGTCACCGAGGGCAACTTCCCCTGGCACGTGATTTTCGGCTTCCACGAGTCCATGGTCACCACCACCATCGTGGCCGGCCGGGTCCTCATGCAAGACCGCCGGGTGCTCACCCTGGACGAGAAGGCGATTCTGGAAGCGGCCCGGGCCAAAGCGCCGGAGGTGTGGAAGCGGTACCGGGAGATCGTCGAGGAAAGCAGTTGAGCCTGGGTTTGCCTGGGGCCGGACGGGACAGGAACTCATCAGCCTTTTGGATGAAGCAGGAGGCACCATGAAGAAGGCAAACCGCGAACGCGCTATTCAACGCTATATGCGAGGCGAAATCTCCCTGGCCCGGGCCGCGGAAGAGGCCGAGGTGGACCTGCGGGAAATGATGGACATCCTGCGTCGCCGCCGCATTCGGCTGGACGTGGACACGCCCCAGGACGTGGAACGCCGGGTGTCTCTGTTGGAGCAGTTTTCCGTTGGATAATTATCCTATCCAAAACCCTGGGAGACCCCATCCATGACTCACATTCTCATCACCAACGACGACGGCGTGTTTCACCCCGGCCTGCTGGCCCTGGTGGAGGCGGTTCGGGGCATCCCCGAGGTGGAATACAGCATCGTGGCCCCGCACCGCAACTGGTCGGCATCGGGCCATGTGAAGACCCTGCACCGCCCCCTGCGGGTGTGGGAGGTGCGCCTGACCGACGGCACCCGGGCCCTGGCCTCCGACGGCGCGCCCTCGGACTGCGTGGCCCTGGCCCTGCTGGGCCTGCTGGAAAAGCCCGTGGACCTGGTGGTCTCGGGCATCAACCCCATGGCCAACCTGGGGTACGACGTCTCCTACTCGGGCACGGTGACCGCGGCCATGGAGGCCGCGATTTCCGGCGTGCTGGGCGTGGCCTTTTCCCTGAACTCCCCCGCGGACCTGAGCGGCTCCCCCGACTATACCGCGTCCATTGTCATCGCCCGGCGGGTCATCCGGCAGGTGCTGGCCCACCGGGATACCCTGCCCGAAGGCATCTTCCTGAACGTGAACATCCCCTACGGCCCCCTGGAGGACGTGCGGGGGGTGCAAATCACCCGCATGGGCCTGCGGGTGTACCGGGACAAGTTGGAACGCCGGGAAGACCCCCGGGGCGTGCCTTACTACTGGATTGGCGGCGAAGCCCCCACGGGCATCCCCGAGCCGGGCACGGACATCGGCGCGGTGGCCGCGGGGTACGTCTCCATCACCCCCCTGCAACTGGACTTCACCGCCTACCCCGTCATCCCCACCCTGCACACCTGGCCATGGGAGGAGGTCTTGGGACAGGCCCGCGCCGAGGATGACGACGAATAAATGGATAGGGCGGTGAGACCGCCCTACCCATTTATTTGCACACGCACAATCCTGGCCGTACTGGCCGCCTGGCTCCCAGCCCGGCGGGCGGTGCAAAGACCGCCCGTGGAGGTGTTGCGGACCGGGTGAAGGGCGGCTTCGATGAGGAGATGGTTTTGAGACAAAATCCCTTGATAGAGTTTTAGAAAAAATGCGCAATCGCCGCCCACCACGGGGGAAAACACAGATCAAGGAAGCCAGATTCAAACCCTTGTCAACCAAAGTTGATATTGCACGACGGACGGGTAATTCTATCCTTGAAAGGGGAACCAACATATGCGCATAGGAAGGCGGCCATGTTCCGAAAGATTCTGAGGGCGAAGTGGTTTTTGGGCCTTTTCGGATTGTTGGGATTTCTGGCCGGCGCCCTGAGCCTTTACTGGAATTCCTCGTCCACCCAGGCTCAAACCGGCGAAGAAGGCCGCTTTCCCACCGCCGTCTACACGGAAGACCTGGCCCTGGTGGTGTTTCAGCGTCGCTCGGTGGAACCACCGGGACGAACCCTATTTCGGCAACCCTGCCCGCCTGCGGAAATCCAACTGCTGAATGGGAAGGGACGGCCTGTCAAAGCCCAGCACTTCGCGGGTTGCCACGTGGATGTTCAAGGTATGGAACATTACACCTTCATGTTGTGGGGTGCTTTCACCACAGCCCAGGACATCCGGATCCATGTGCGCTTCCCTGCGGTCGAGGGGCGACTGGAATATGCCACCCGGCTGCGAGCCATTTCGGATGCGGCGCAAACCGGCGCCTGGAAGGGCAAGGCACAACTCCAAGGGATGCTGGTCACCCCGGCCGGGGTGCTGGTACGCTGGTGCCAGGATTTACCCGACGCTGGCGATTGGGTGCCTCAAGAAGGTGGTCTGCGTTGGCCCGATGGCACCCAGTGGATGCTGGAGCAATGGGGCATTCCCGATTTTCGCCAGCCCGGTGTGCTGCAATCCAAGCATCGGTGCTTCCTGCTGTTCTTTGCCCCTGCGAAAATGGGGCCTGCGCCTGCGTCCGCGCCCCAGGCCATCCAGGTTACCTGGAAACGGAACTGGCCAGAGTGCATGGACGCAAAGACCTTTGCGCAAACCCTTCGTCCTGCTTTGGAAGCGGAAGGGCTGCAACCCAATCAAGTCTTCACCCAGATGCCCGATGGTGTATGGTGCTTTCAGTCCGGCTCGCCCCAGGCCGGAAAGGCTCTGGACATCGTGACCCAGGCCTTGGGTGGATCGTTCACCGTGGAAGTCCGCCGTTGAGTCCGTTGGGTGAGCACGAGAGGGAAAGGTACCGAGATGCGAGTTCGAGTTCTATGGCCCGCCTTGCTCCTGGTTCTCCTCACCGGGTGCGGGGTGGGCCCGGATTCGGTTCCCTGGCAAACTCCACGAGTGATTACCGAGCCTCCTCCCGCGCCTTACCCAACCCCGACACAAACCCGGCCCTTGGACATACTCACCCCCACCGTGCGCGATATCCCACCCCGCAC
>JALWJZ010000016.1 GCA_026996855.1 Anaerolineales bacterium | reverse complement strand
CCCCGGCGAACCCACCCCGGCACCAACCAACACCGTCGCCCCCTCACCAATACCGAGAGGGACGCCCAGCCCGTCACCCACCTTTGTACCCTGCCTGCTGGCCAAATTCGTGGCCGACGTCACCATTCCCGACGGCACGACCATCGCGCCCGGACAGACCTTCACCAAGACGTGGCGCCTGCAAAATGTGGGTTCCTGCCCCTGGACCGCGGGCTTCGGCGTGGTCTTCTCCGACGGCGACCGCATGGAGGCCCCCGATTTCACGCCACTCCCTCATCCCGTGGCTCCAGGCGAAGCCGTGGACGTCTCCGTCAACCTGCGCGCGCCCACCGCACCCGGCCGTTACCGCGCCAACTTCCTGCTCCAGAGCGCCGACGGCACCCGCTTCGGCCTGACGCTGAAGTTGCGGCCCTTCTATGTGGAAATCGTAGTACCGGAACCCACCGCAACGGCCACCCTTACCCCTTCCCCCGTACCGAAAACGGACCTGGTGATTACCCAGGTCACGTTGCAACCTCAGGACCCCAAACCCGGCCAAAGCATGCTGGTGACCGTCACCGTGGCCAACATCGGTCCGCACCCGGCCGGGCGCTTCAGCACCCACTGGTGGATGGTCGAAGGAGGGAACATCACCTGCGGCTGGACCCTGGACAACGGTCTGGCCCCCGGACGCTCTGAAACCTTCCAGTGCGCCTTTGCCGCGCCCACCAGCGTAGGGACATACACCGGCCTGGTGGGCGTGGACCTGCCTCGCAACGACGTCCCCGAGACCAACGAAGACAACAACGAATATCGGATTTCCTACACCGTCGTTCCCGCCGACGACAAGCCTCCTACGGTCCAGGCCAACCGGGACACCGACCGCGTCTTATGGCCGCCCTACTGCCGTCCCTCCCAGGTCACCATCACCGCTGTGGTGCACGACCCGTCAGGGGTGGCCTCGGTACAGATCCGATACCGGGTGGTTCAGGGCAACCGGGTTGGCCAATGGGTGGTGCGAGATTTCACCCTTGTGGGCACGGATCGCTACCAGGTGGTGCTGGACGGCTCCGCGTTGGAACAAAGCCTGAACCCGCCCCTCCGTGGCTCCCAAAACGGCTATATCGAATACAGCATCCTGGCCACAGACAACGCGGGCAATCAGGGCACTTACCCACAACCCAACATTACGCTGGAGTACTGCGTCTACTGAACGGGGTGTATCGCTCCCGGAACCGAATATCGCTCCCGGAACCGAAATGGGGCTCGGCGGCGGGTGAAATTTATGGCGAAAGGGGCAGCGCTGACAGCGCTGCTCCTTTCGCGCGTCATGAACGGCAAACCCTTAGGGGGCTTGACAGTTTCACCTGACGAATGTCATACACCGACGACCCGGATAAGTTTTCGCAAATTTCCCCACGACCAAAGTGGCAAAACCTGCGTTGAGGGCAAAGCAGGCCAGCGGGTAAGGTGAAGGTGAACTTTTGAGGTGTACCCCGTCCAAGAATGCGGATACACCAACCGTGTTTGCTTCGGGAAGTAAACCATGCCCGTGGTACGCATCGCCACCCGCAAAAGCCGGCTGGCCCTGTGGCAGGCCCGGTACGTGGCCCGGCGCTTGCAGGAAGCCTGGCCCGACCTGGAGGTCCAACTGGTCACCTTCACCACCAGGGGCGACCGCATCCTGGAAAAGCCCCTCCCCGAAATCGGCGGCAAAGGACTCTTCACCGCAGAACTGGAGGCCGCGCTCCGGGAAGGCCACGTGGACCTGGCCGTCCACTCCCTCAAGGACCTGCCCACGGAAATGGCCCCTGACCTGACCATCGGGGCCGTGCTGACGCGGGAAGCCCCCCACGACGTGTTGATTTCCCGCCATGGGCTGCCCCTGGACCGCCTGCCGCCCAACCCCACCATCGGCACCAGCAGCACGCGGCGGGCGGCCCAAATCCGCCTGGCCCGGCCCGACGCCCGCATCCTGCCCTTGCGGGGGAACGTGGACACCCGCCTCCGTAAGGCCCTGGACCCCCAGGGGCCTTATGACGCCATCGTACTGGCCCGGGCCGGGGTGGTGCGCCTGGGCCGGGAGGACGCCATCACCCAGGTGTTGCCCTTCGAGGTCATGCTGCCCGCGCCGGGCCAGGGCGCGCTGGCCGTGCAGTGCCGGGCCGACGACGAACGGGTCCTGGCCCTGCTGGCCCCCCTTCACGACCCGGCCACGGCCGCGGAGGTGACCGCGGAGCGGGCCTTCCTCCAGGCCCTGGGCGGCGGGTGCGCCCTGCCCGTGGCCGCGCTGGGCCGGGTGCAGGGAGGAACCCTCACCCTCACCGCCCTGTACGTCGCGGCCGACGGCACGCCCTATCGCGTCCGGGGCCAGGCCCCGATGGAGGAAGCGGAGGGGTTGGGACGGGAATTGGCGATGCAGGTGCGGAGTGGGCAGTCCGCAGTGCGCAGTGCGCAGTCAGCAGGCAGCGGTCAGCAGGCAGCGGTCAGCGGACAGCCGACAGCGGACAGCCGACTGCCGACTGCCGACCGCCGTCCGCTCCGCGTCCTCATCACCCGGCCCCCGGAGCAGGCCGAGGCATGGCTGGCCCGCCTGCGGGAGGCAGGGTACGAGCCTGTGCTCTACCCCACCATCCGCATCGCGCCGCCCGAAAACTGGGGACCCCTGGACCAGGCCCTGCACCGCCTGAGCCGGGGCGGGTACGACTGGCTGGTCTTGACCTCGGCCAACGGCGTGCGCTTCGTGTGGAACCGACTTCAGGCCCTGGGCCTGCGAGTGCCCGCGGACGTCCGCATCGCCGTCATCGGCCCCGCCACCGCGAAGGCCTTACAGGCCCAGGGCCGGGAGCCGGACCTCATCCCCCCGGCTTACGTGGCCGAAGCCCTGGCCGATGCCCTGGGCGACGTGCGGGGGTTGCGCATCCTGCTGGCCCGGGCCGACCGGGCCCGGCCCACGCTGCGGGAAATCCTCCAGAGCCGGGGCGCCCAGGTGGACGAGGTGGTGGCCTACCGCACCTTAGTGGCCCCGCCCGATACGCCGCCCCCGCTGGACGAGGTGGACGTGGTGACCTTCACCAGCCCGTCCACGGTGCAGGGCTTCGTCCAGGCCCTGGGGGGACGGCCCCTGCCGCCCGGCGTGCGGGTGGTGTGCATCGGCCCCATCACCGCCCGGGCCGCGCGCGAGGCCGGCCTGCCCGTCCACGCCGTGGCCCAGCAGTACACCATGGAAGGACTGGTAGAAGCAGTGAGCGGTCAGCGGACAGCCGTCAGCAGTGAGCAGATAGCAGATAGCAGACAGCAGATAGCCGACAGCAGATAGCAGACAGCAGATAGCCGACTGCCGACCGCCACCGCCACTGACCACTGTTCACTGTTCACTGACCACTGACCACTGTCCACTGTCCACTTCCCCGGAGGTATCCCATGCACCTTGGCTCCTTCCCCCAAACCCGCTTGCGGCGTCTGCGCCGGACCCCGGCCTTGCGGCGCATGATGCAGGAGACCGTGCTCACGGTGGACGACCTCATCTATCCCCTCTTCGTAGTTCATGGGAAAAGGGTGCGCCGGGAGGTTCCGTCCATGCCTGGCGTCTACCAACTTTCGGTGGACGAAGCCGTGCGGGAAGCCGAGGAGGCCGCGGCCCTGGGCATCCCCGCGGTCATCCTCTTCGGCATCCCAGCCCACAAGGACCCCATCGGTACGGAGAACTTCGACCCGGAGGGCATCATCCCCAAGGCCATCCGGGCCATCAAGCAGGCCGTGCCCGACCTGGTGGTCATCACCGATGTGTGCATGTGCGAATACACCGACCACGGCCATTGCGGCATCGTGCGGGAAGGCGAGGTGGTCAACGACGAGACCCTGGAGATTTACGGGAAGGTGGCCGTGACCCATGCCCAGGCCGGCGCGGACATGGTCGCGCCCAGCGGGATGATGGACGGTCAGGTTGCGGCCATCCGCCGCGCGCTGGATGAGGCCGGGTACGCCCACATCCCCATCATGGCCTACGCAGCCAAGTACGCCAGTCATTTCTACGGCCCCTTCCGGGACGCGGCCCAGAGTCCGCCCCAGTTCGGCGACCGCCGGGGGTACCAGATGAACCCGGCCAACGCCCGGGAAGCCCTGCGGGAAGTGGCCCTGGACATCGCGGAAGGCGCGGACATCGTCATGGTCAAGCCCGCGCTGGCGTATCTGGACGTCATCCGGGCCGTGCGGGAGGCCTTCCCCGTGCCGGTGGCCGCGTACAACGTGAGCGGCGAGTACGCCATGGTCAAGGCCGCGGCCCAGCGGGGCTGGCTGGACGAGCGCGCGGTGGCCCTGGAAATCCTCACCGCCATCAAACGCGCCGGCGCGGACCTCATCCTCACGTATCACGCCAAGGAGGTGGCCCGATGGCTGAACGACGCTCGCTGAACCACTTCACCCTGCTCAAGTTCCGCCCCGCGTACTGGCAGTTGGAGCCTGCGGCCCGCGAGGGCCTTCTGCAACAGGTGGTGGAAGCCCTGGCCGAGGCGGCCCCGCGGCGCTACCTGTACCAGGTCTTCCCCAGCCGCCACGAGGCCGACGTGCTCCTCTGGTGCGCGATTCCCTACGAAGACCCCGAAACCCCGGCCCGGTTCTTCACCGGCTTCGCCCGGGCCTTTGAACCGCTGCACCCCTATGCCGAAGTGCCCCTCACCCTGTGGGGCGTGACCAAACCCTCCATCTATGCGAAAGGCCGTTCGCCCCAGGAAATCGACCCCTTCGGGGAAGTCCGCAAGCGCTACCTCATCGTGTACCCCTTCGTCAAGACGGCCGAGTGGTACCTGATGAGCCGGGATGCCCGCCAGGGCATGATGAACGAACACATCCGGGTGGGCCGGCAGTACCCCGAGATTCTGCAACTCCTGCTGTACTCCTTTGGCGTGCAGGACCAGGAGTTCGTCGTGGTCTACGAAACCGACGACGTGGTCCAGTTCTCGGATTTGGTCCAGGACCTGCGCAGCACCGAGGCCCGCAAGTTCACCTTGCGGGATACACCGATTATTACGGCGGTCAGCAGTGAGCGGTGAGCAGTCAGCCGACGGCCGACGGCCGACCGCCGTCCGCTGACCGCCGACTGCTTTCCACCAACGGCCAACGGCTGCCGGCCAACGGCCCTTCAAAAGGAGGTCTTCCATGGCACGTCCTTCCCCGACCAACGGCAAACGGCCCCCGGCCTTCCAGCGGCCCGACATTCACAAGGCACCCATGCTCATCTACTGGGAAGTCACCCGGGCCTGCGACCTGGTCTGCCGCCACTGCCGGGCCGAGGCCCAGCCCCATCGCCATCCCCTGGAACTCACCACCGAAGAGGGTCTGGCCCTGCTGGACAGATTCCTGGAATTCGGGGAACCCAAGCCCCACATCGTGTTCACCGGCGGTGACCCCCTCAAGCGGCCCGACCTCTTCGATTTGCTTCAGGCTTCGGTAGAACGGGGCTTCCTCACTGCCATCACCCCCAGCGGCACCTATGCGCTGACCCGGGACGTGGTCCACCGCTTCAAAGACGTGGGCGTGTGGATGATGTCGGTGAGTTTGGACGGCTCCACGCCCGAGCGCCACGACGCCATCCGCATGGTGCCAGGGAGTTTCGAACAAACCGTTGCGGCCATTCGCTGGGCCAAGGAGGCGGGTCTCCCTTTGCAAATCAACACCTTAGTTTGCGCGGAGACTTATGACGACATCCCCAACATCGGCCGCCTTTTGGTGGACCTGGGCGTGGAGCGCTGGAGCGTGTTCTTCTTAGTCCCGGTGGGCCGGGGGAAGGTGCTGGGCGACATCACCCCAGAACAGGCCGAGGACCTGCTCAACTGGCTGTACGACTTTGCCAAGGAAGCGCCCTTTGCCATCAAGACTACGGAAGCCCATCACTACCGTCGGGTGGCCTTGCAGCGGGCCAAAGCCGAAGGCAATCGAGAGATGCCCAAACGCCTCCGTTTTGGCTTCGGCATCCGGGATGGGTCGGGCATCATGTTCGTTTCCCACATTGGGGAAATCTATCCCGCGGGGTTCCTGCCCATCGTGACGGGCAACGTGCGTACCCATCACCCTGTGGAGGTCTACCGCAACCACCCCCTCTTCCGCGCCCTGCGGGACCCCGACCAACTCAAGGGAAAGTGCGGCTACTGCGAGTATCGCAAGGTCTGCGGCGGCTCTCGCGCCCGGGCTTACGCGGTCTTCGGCGACCCGCTGGAATGGGACCCGTTGTGTGTGTATCAGCCGGCAGCAGTCAGCGGACGGCAGACGGCGGTCGGCGGTCGGCCGTCGGCCGTCAGCGGTTAGATTGGACGCGGTTGTAGAGGCGGTACAGCATGCGACGGATAATGGTGAGTTCGTTCAGCAATTCTTCGTAAACATCTTGGGAGAGATAGCCCAAATGGTGCGCCAGGTACAGGAACGTGTCGATTTCCGCCAGCGAACCCAAGGCAATATCCAGGTGCAAAGCAAACGCGCCCTCGGTGCGACGTCCATGGCCTTTGGCGATGTTGGCGGGAATCGACGTGCTGGCCCGCCGCAGTTGCGCAGTCAGGTTGTATTTCTCCTGGTCGGGGAAGTGGGCGGTCACCTGGTAAATCCGCTGCGCGAATTGGGCCGAACGCTTCCACACTTCCAAATCACGATGCGACCGCATGCGCCCCATACCCCACCTCGCATGCCATCTGCACAAATTTTACTACCATCCACCAACCGCCGACCGCCCACAGCCCACTTCCCACCGCTGACTGCCCACTGCTCACTGCCGACCGCTGGGAGGTTCCCATGCAGGTGGTCCTTTACGGCATGAACCATCGCACCGCGCCGGTGGCGTTGCGGGAACGGCTGGCCGTGGAGGAAAGTCGCCTCTGGCCCGCGGTGCAGGCCGTGCTCCAGGGCGAAGGCCCCCATCCCAACGAAGCCGTGGTGCTTTCCACCTGCAACCGCTTCGAGGTTTACCTGGTGGCCGAGTCGGCCCAGGCCGCGGACGCGGGGTACAACGCCCTGGTGCACCGTTTGGCCGGGCTTTCCCTGCAGGCCTTACAGGAACACCTCTACCTCCTGGAGGACCGGGACGCGGTCTGGCACCTCTTCCGGGTGGCCGCGGGCCTGGATTCCATGATTCTCGGCGAACCCGAGATTCTGGGCCAGGTGCGGGAAGCCTGGCAGGCCGCGCGACGGACCGGCGTGGTGGGTCCCATCCTGCACCGCCTGTTCCAGCAGGCCGTGACCGCGGGCAAGCGGGTGCGGCGGGAAACGGCCATTGGCCGTGCGCCGGCTTCGGTCAGCTCGGCCGCGGCCCACCTGGTGCGGGAACACGCCTCGCCCAGGCACAGGGCCCTGGTGGTGGGCGCGGGGGCCATGGCCCGCACCGTGGCCCGGCATCTGCACAGCCTGGGCTTTCGGCACCTGGCGGTCATGAACCGCACCCCCCAGCGAGCCGAGGACCTGGCCCGGGAAGTGGAGGGCCGTACCTTCCCCTGGCAGGCCTGGCATGAGGCCCTCCTGTGGGCTGATGTGGTCGTTACCGCGGTGGCCGCGCCCCAGCCCGTGCTCACCTACCAGGCGGCCGCGCCCGTGCTGGCCGCGCGGGAGCGGCCGTTGCTGATGGTGGATATCGGCGTGCCCCGCAACGTGGACCCCCGGCTGGCCGACCTGCCCCAGGTGCGCCTGTTCGACATCGACGACCTGCGGGGCGTGGTGGATGCCGGCCTGGCCCAACGTCGGGCCGCGGTGCCTCAGGCCGAGACCATCTTGCGGGAGGAGATGGCGGAATTCCTTCGGTGGTGGCAGGCCCGCCGGGTGGCGCCCTTGCTCACGGCCCTGCACCGTCGCGCCGAGGCCCTGCGCCAGGACGTGGTCCGGCGCACCCTGAAGCGCCTGCACGTCAACGGCGAGACCCAGGAGGTGGTGGAGGAGGTCACCCGCATCCTGCTGGAGAAATGGCTGCAAATCCCGGCCCGCAACCTGCGGTCCCTGGCCCAGGAGGGGCACGAAGCGCCCTACGCCCAAGCCCTGGCCCGCCTGTTCGAGTTGGAAGAAGACGGAAAACGCGGGGCCAGCGGCCCTTCGGGCCTGGTATGATGTGATGTACATGTGATGTATACGGAGGTGTGCTATGGCCCGAATGGTGCGCAAGCAAATCTATCTAGAACCCCACCAGGAGCAGCGGTTGAAGACCCTTTCCCGGCTGCTTCAGGTCTCCGAAGCCGAACTCATCCGCCGGGCGCTGGATTTGTATCTCCGCCAGGCGCTGGAGGAACGGGAACGCCAGGAAGCCTGGCAACGGCTCAAAGCCTTCGCCGAATGGTGGATGAGCCAAGGTCCCGTGCCCGGAGGACGAACCTGGACCAGGGAGGAGCTCTATGAAGAACGTCTTCGCTGGCCCCGCAAATAAGTGGAACAATGTCTTCCTGGATACCAACGTCCTGGTGTATGCCTACGACCGCTCCGAGCCAGAGAAGCAGGCCCGTGCCTTGCAAGTGTTGGAAGGCCTGGTACAGCATGGCCTGGGCATCATCAGCACGCAGATTCTGGGCGAATTTTTCAACACGGTCACCCGGAAACTCCGGCCTGCTCTCTCGCCCGAACAGGCCCAGGCTTTGGTGGAGGACCTGGCCCGCACGTTCCGGGTGCTGCCCGTTACCGAAACCGTGGTGCTGGAGGCTATACGCGGGGTGCGGCGGTACCGCTTTTCCTACTGGGACGCCCAAATCTGGGCCGTGGCCCGGATGCACCAAATCCCCCTGGTCTTCACCGAGGACTTCGCTATCGGCAGCACCATCGAAGGCGTGCATTTCGTCAACCCCTTCGCCGAGGACTTTCACCTGGAGACAGTGTTGGGCAGTGAGCGGTGAGCAGTCAGCAGTGGGCGGACAGCCGAAGGAGGAGCACCATGGAAGCCCTGACCCGACCTTTACGCGTGGAGACGTCCCGACGCCTGTTCGAGAAGGCCCAGGAAGTCATCCCGGGTGGGGTAAATTCCCCGGCCCGCGCCTTCCGCGCCGTGGGCGGCGTCCCCCTGTTCATCGAAAAGGCCCGGGGCCCCTACCTGTGGGATGCCGACGGTAACCGCTACATCGATTACGTGCTCTCCTGGGGACCCCTCATCCTGGGGCATGCCCACCCCAAAGTGGTGGAAGCGGTGAAGCAGGCTGCGGAACGGGGTACGTCTTACGGCGCGCCCACCCGCCTGGAAATCGACCTCGCGGAGCGGGTCATCGAGATGGTGCCTTCCATCGAAATGGTGCGCTTCGTGAATTCGGGCACCGAAGCCACCATGAGCGCCATCCGCCTGGCCCGCGCGGTCACCGGCCGGACGAAAGTCGTCAAGTTCGTCGGGTGCTACCACGGCCACGTGGACGCGCTCCTGGTTCGGGCTGGCTCCGGCGTGGCCACCCTGGGCCTGCCCGATTCCCCCGGCGTGACCCCCGGCACCACCCAGGACACCCTGACCGCACCCTACAACGACCTGGCCGCGGTAGAAGCCCTTTTCGAAGCCCATGGCCAGGACATCGCGGGGGTCATCGTGGAACCGGTGGCCGGAAACATGGGCGTGGTGCCGCCCCAACCGGGCTTCCTGGAGGGCCTGCGCGCGCTGTGCGACCGCTACGGCGCGCTCCTCATCTTCGACGAGGTCATGACGGGGTTCCGGGTGGCCCTGGGCGGCGCGCAGGCGCGCTATGGCGTCCGGCCCGACATCACCACCTTGGGCAAGGTCATTGGCGGCGGGCTGCCTGTGGGCGCGTACGGCGGCCCCAAAGACATCATGCGCTACGTGGCCCCGGCAGGACCCATGTACCAGGCCGGGACCCTTTCGGGCAACCCCCTGGCCATGGCTGCGGGCATCGCCACGTTGGATGCCCTGCGGGAGCCGGGGGTATGGGAGACGCTGGAAGCCCGCACCCAACGGCTGGCCCAGGGCCTGGCGCAGGCGGCGGAAGAGGCGGGCGTCCCGGTCACCGTGCAGCACGTGGGCACCATGTTCACCGTGTTCTTCCTGGACCGCGCGCCCACCACATGGGAAGAGGTGAGCCAGGCCGACACGAAGCGTTTCGCCCGCTGGTTCTGGGAGATGGCCGCCCGTGGGGTCTATTACCCGCCCTCCCAGTATGAATCCGCGTTCATGTCCCTGGCCCACGAGGAGGAGCACCTGGAACGCACGCTGGAGGCGGCGCGGGAAGCGTTTGGGGCAGTCAGCGGTCAGCAGTGAGCGGTCAGCGGTGAGCAGACGGCAGTGAGCAATCAGCAGTCAGCAAGTCAGCCATCAGCAGTGAGCGAATGCATGAGGAGGAACACGAATGCTGAAACCGCCAACGGCCGACCGCCGACCGCCGTCCGCTGACAGCCGACAGCCGACCGCCGTCCGCCGTCCGCTGTCCGCCGACCGCCTTCCCCCCTTCCTCGCCGCGTGCTATCGGCAGCCCACACCCTACACGCCGGTGTGGTTCATGCGGCAGGCCGGGCGTTACATGCCCGAATACCGGGCGCTGCGGGAGCGCTACGGCCTGCTGGAACTCATGCGCGAGCCCGACCTGGCCGCCCAGGTGACGCTGCTTCCCCTGCGTCTGGGCGTGGATGCCCTCATCCTCTTCGCGGACATCCTGCTTCCACTGGAAGCGCTGGGGCTGAGGTTGCGTTTTGAGAAAGGGCGCGGCCCGGTATTGGAACCCCGCCTGACGCCGGACCGGGTGGAAACCCTCCCCCTGGTGGACGTGCACGAAGCCCTGGGCTTCGTTTTCGAGACGGTGCGCCGGGTACGGCTTGAAGCCCCCCAAACGCCCCTTATCGGCTTTGCCGGCGCGCCCTTCACCGTGGCTTCTTATGCCATCGAGGGCGGGAGTTCCCGCCATTACGTCGAGACCAAACGCTGGATGTACCACCATCCCCAGGCCTGGGACGCCCTCATGAAGCGGCTGGTCCGCGTCACGCTGGATTACCTCAAGGCCCAGATCGACGCCGGCGCGCAGGCGGTGCAAATCTTCGACAGTTGGGCCGGTGCCCTGAGTCCTGGGGACTATGCCCGTTATGTGAAACCCCACGTCCAGGCCCTGCTGCGGGGATTGCAAGTGACGGGCGTCCCTCGAATTTACTTTTCCACCGGCACCGCAGGCCTGCTACCCCTTTTCCATGACCTGGATGCGGAGGTCATCGGCGTGGACTGGCGGGTACCCCTGGGCGCGGCCTGGGAGGCGGTTGGAGGCCACCACGCCATCCAGGGGAATCTGGATCCGGTGGCCCTGCTGGCCCCACGGGAGGTACTGGCCCGCCAGGCGGATGCGGTGCTTGCAGAAGCCCGAGGCCAGGCAGGCCACATCTTCAACCTGGGCCACGGTGTGCTTCCCGAAACCGACCCGGACCAGGTGGCCTTTGTCGTGGAATATGTGCATGAGCGAAGCAGTCCGCTGTCCGCTGACGGCTGACCACCAATCCCCTATTCACGGAGGTTACGATGGAACCCACCGCCGTCTTCTTGCTCGCCTACGGGGGTCCCCTTTCCCTGGACGATGTCAAACCTTATCTACTGGACGTGCGCCACGGTCGTCCCACACCCCAAGAGTTGGTGGAAGAAGTGCGGGAACGGTACCGCCTCATCGGCGGGAAATCCCCCCTGCTGGAGCACACCCAGGCCCAGGCCCGGGCGCTGGAGGCCTGGCTGCACCAACATCTGGGGCCGCACTTCAAAACCTTCGTGGGCATGCGCCACTGGCACCCTTACATCCACGAAGTGCTTCCGGACATCCTGAACCAGGGCTTTCGCCGGATTGTGGCCCTGCCCATGGCCCCCCATTATTCCCGTATGAGCATCGGCGCTTACCGGCAGGCGCTGGAAAAAGCCCTGGAAGCCCAGGGGTATCGGCCTTTGACGCAAGCAGAAGGCTGGGAGCAATCAGCAGCGAGCAGTCAGCAATCTGAGGTCGGATGCGAAGTAAAAGTGTGGACACAGGGCGATGCCCCCTCTTTGCCTTCTGTTGACTACCCACCGCCGACTACCGACCGCCCACTGCCCACGGCCCACCGCCGACCGCTGACCAGCGTCTTCATCACCCGTTGGTCCACCTATCCAGGCTTCATCCAGGCTGTGGCTCACAAAGTGGAAGAGGCCCTATCTGCCTGGGAGGGAAGTAAGCCTGTGGTGGTCTTCACCGCGCACAGCCTGCCTCAAAAGGTGGTGGAGCAGGGCGACCCTTATGACAAGGAGGTTCGGGAAAGCGCGCGCCGGGTGGCCGAGCACCTGGGGCTGGACGCGTGGCATGTGGCCTACCAGAGCGCAGGCGCCTCGGCCGTGCCCTGGCTGGGGCCCGACGTGGGCGACCTGGTCGAAGACCTGGCCCGGCAGGGTGTGCGGGAGGTCCTGGTCGTGCCCATTGGATTCGTGTGTGACCATGTGGAAATCCTGTACGACATTGACATCGAATTGCAACAACGGGCCCGCACTTTGGGCGTCCAGGTGCGCCGCACCGAGTCTTTGAACGACGACCCAGCCTTTATCACCGCATTGGGCGAAATGGTGCGCACGGCTGCCCGCGCACTGGAATGAGGGAATCACCGGACGTTTTTCCGCTATACTGGAAGCAGGCCATGCATTAATCGATTGGAGGCGTGTTATGGAACGGGTTATCAGTGCAACCGAGGCCCGAATTCGGCTGGGCGAATGGATGCGCCGCGCCGCGGAACAGGGGGACGTCATCATCGTGGCCCGAAGCGGCCAGCCCTATGTGGTGATGCTGTCCTATGAAGCCTATCGCCGTTTGCAAGGGGGAGAAGCCCGACCCGCCTGGGAGGAAACCCTGGAGCGGATTCTGGCCTTGCGTGCGCAAATACGCAAAGAACTGGGGGACCGACAACTTCCTCCACCTGAAGAAATCATTCGGCAAATGCGGGAGGAACGCGATGCTCAGATCATGGAAGCCCTCGGCTTCGACCATCTGCCTTGATGCCAGTTTTGTTGTCCGGATGTTGGTTGACTCAAAAGAAGGCCCAGTCGCCGACCGTCTTTGGGTCAGGTGGCAAAAGGAAGGCCGAAGGCTGGTGGCTCCGCCGTTGATGTTCTTCGAGATTTCCAATGCTGTTTACCGATATGTGAGGGCAGATTTGTTCTCCCTGGAGCGCGCCCTTCAGGTCTTGGAAACGGCGTTGCGTCTGGACATCGACCTGGTGACGTACCCGGAACTCCACCAGGAGGCCCTGCGTCTAGCCCACCAGTGGCGATTGCCCGCGACATACGACGCCCATTACCTGGCTCTGGCCCGGCGTCTTCAGGCCCCTTTCTGGACGGCAGACCGTCGGCTGGCCCGCTTGGTGCGGCCCCATTTCCCCCATGTCCACCTTCTGGGTGAGGAAGGCGCATCATGACCACGGTCGCGATTATCGGCGGCGGCATCGGTGGGCTGAGTGCCGCCTATTTTCTCCTGGAAAAGGCCCGGAGCCAGGGCCGCCCCTTGCATTTGCACGTGCTGGAAGCCTCGAACCGCTGGGGCGGCGTCATTCGCACGGTGCGGGAAGGGGGCTTCATCGTGGAAGGCGGGCCCGACAGCATCCTCTCCTTCAAGCCCGCTGGTCTGGCCCTGTGGCAGGACCTGGGTTTGGAAGACGAAATCATGGGCACCGCGCCCGGTCGGCGGGCTTTCATTTTCTTTCGAGGCAGACTGCACCCCTTTCCCGAAGGTCTGACCCTGATGATCCCCGCGCGGCTGGGACCCCTGTTTCGCACCTTCCTGCTCTCCTGGCGGGGGAAGCTGCGAGCCGCCTGGAATCTGGTGCAGACCCATCGGACGCCCGATGGCCAGGACGTTTCCGTGGCCGAATTCGTCACCCGACACCTGGGCCGGGAGGTCTTCGAGCGCTTGGTCGAGCCTTTATTCGCGGGAATTTACGCCGGCGATGCCCGACAACTCAGCCTGCGGACCACGTACCCCCAACTGCTGGAACTGGAACGCCAATATGGCAGCCTGTTGCGAGGCTTGCTGCATCGAACGCGTCAGAGAAAGCGCCATCCCAACGGCTTTCGTCCACGTTATACCCCCTTCGTCACCCTGCGCACCGGCCTGGGGCGCATGGTGGAAGCGCTGGTCGCACGGCTGCAGGGCCTCGCGGACCTGCACCTGGGCATGAAGGTCACCCGCCTGGAACCCCTGGACCAGGGACGCTGGCGGGTATACCTGGACGACGGCGCGCTGGAGGCCCAGCACGTGGTGGTGGCCACACCGGCCCACGCGGCCGCACCCCTGGTGGAGGACTTCGACCCCGACCTGGCCCACCTGTTGGCCGAAATTCCCTACGCGGCTTCGGTCATCGTCTCCGTGGCTTACGACCGCAGCCAGGTCCCCCATTCCCTGGAGGGCTCGGGCTTCGTGGTTCCCCGGGTGGAAGGCAGGCCTTTGCTGGCCTGTTCGTGGACCTCCAGCAAGTTTCCTCACCGAGCGCCAGCAGGGAAAGTATTGCTGCGATGCTTCTTCGGCCGGGCCGGCGCGGACGAGGTGGCCTCCTGGCCGGAGGAAGACCTCCTGGCCCTGACCCGCCAGGAATTGCGGGAGACCATGGGCATCACCGGGGAACCAGAGCGAGCATGGGTGTTTCGATGGCGGCCGGCCCTGCCCCAGTACACCCTGGGCCATGGGGAGCGAGTGGCAGCCATCTTCCAGCGTGCTTCTCAATGGCCCGGCTTGCACTTGGTGGGCAACGCCTACCAGGGAGTAGGCATCCCGGATGTGATTGCCCAGGCGAAGCGCGCGGTGGAGGAACTTTTCCCGGCATCGTGAAAACCGGGGCTTTCCTGCATTTCATCTTGCGGTGGACGAAGGCCCACCGCAAAAAGCCAAAGTTCAGCGCATTTCATGCGGGACGCGGTTCCAGGATACTTACCAAAAAGAGAAGCCAGAGGGCAAAATAGATGCTTCCGGCAAACAACGACACCACCCGGAACCGAATGAGCGCCAGCAGATGGGTATCCACGCCACCCCAAAGGAAACCGGTAAGCAGTGCGGGCAATAGGAGATACGCGATGGCGCTCCAGGCCCGATGCGGTTTTGCCGGTTGTGCGAACCGCGCATAGAGGACCGCCAAGGGGCCAAAAAGGTAAAGCAGGTATTGAGGCCACGCGAAGGGAGCCATTAGCATGCCCAACGTAAGCCAGAGGCCTTCCTCCAACCAGGGTGCCGGCGCAGGCGCCTTCCGCCATGCCCAGACGGTAACGACCAAAAGGACAAGGCCCAACACCAGGGCGAAAGGCTGAACCGAAGGAAGGTGAAAGAGCAAGGGACGGGATAGGGCCGTTTCCGGTCCCACCCAGAAAGAAAGCCAGCCGGTTATCGAAGCATTTCCATCGAGAAACCATTGGGCCGTCTTTTGGGTGTATTGAGGCAGGCGTTCCAAAAGAAACCATAAGCCCCTTCCACCCACAGCACGCCAGGCGACCAAAAATGCGCTCATACCCCCTCCTATCAGGCCGAGAAGAAAGGAGCGACCTCCGCGACGCAGGGCCGGTGCGGCTCCAAAGAGGAGAAACGGTTTGAAAGCGCCCAGCCATCCCCATAGAAATCCACTCCATGCCACCCGCCCTTCATAAAACAACAAAACAGCCCCCAAAACCCCAGCCGCCAGGTAAAGATCCACGTTTCCCCAGTACATTCCAAACCAAAGCGATGGAAAGCAAAGCAAAGCCACCCGTATGCACAAAGGGGATACGGTCAAATTCCGGGCCAGGCGTCCAGCAAGCAGCCACAACAGTAAAATGGCTCCACCGCTCCACACCAAATAAGCGTATGTGTAAGGCAGGGCACGCAAGACGCGCATAACCGGAAGCAACAGCGGTTGGTAAGGCAAAAAAGGCGTGACGAGATAGACCCATTTCGGCCAAAGGATCCCCACTTTGAACGGCCACTCAGGGTCCGCAAAGGCTCCTCCCTGATGGACCCATTGAGCCAGGAAATAATATTGGGCGAAATCCACCGACTGGTAAGGAAAGTGTTGCAACAAGTTCACCAGAAAGGCCAGCCCTTGTCCCCCTAAAAGCCCGAAAATGACCCCTTTCCAAGCCCGGATCCACAAGGGCGCCCAGGGCGGATTCCATAGACGGCGGCAGGCGAGCAGCGTTTCATGCATTTCTGCGTCCTTATCCGAAGCGGTGGCAGAGGTAAAGGGGTTTGGAAAACGCATTCGTTTTTGGGCGACCACGGCAGGTACCCTCAAGGGGCCTGCAAACAAGGAAGCGCCACAATGGTCACATCCTCGTCTTCGTATACCAGCGATCCGCATTGGGGCAATACGCGGGTATTTAGGAACGTGTAACTACGTTTTACCCATCCCTGTACGTCGTGCGCCACAAGCCATCGCATACTGGATTTGTGTAGCCACAGATGGGTAATGCCTCGTCGTTGCAGTTCCCGGAGCACGGCGGGAACATCGAATTCCGCCTGCATGGCGATGCGGGTCCAGGTGAATTGGTCGGCTTCGGGGTCGCACACGCTTGGACAGTAATAATGCCGAGCATCGCCAATGAGGAGAACGCCCCCTCTTTTTTGCTTCCTCAAGAACTGAAAGCCACGATACCCATCCATCGTCCTCTCCAAATAGTCCCGCTGGCTCTCGATGCCCAAGGCCGGTAGCCAAGGACGTTGTATCCGAAGAAAGAGTCCGGTACGCATTCCTATGAGCACCAAAACAACCATATGACCCGAAAGGAGAAGTCGGGCGATGCGTTGTGTTCGAGTAGATGGACTTGCAAAACCATTGGTGATGAGTATAGCCAAAGCAATTCCAGCAAGGGCAAACACCGCAAGCAAAAAACGAATCATGGGAGGACCCATGACCCAAAACGCGAGCCGAAGCAAAAGAAGTGTCAAAACGTATGCGACCGGAGGCGATATCGGCAACCCAAAAGTCCCCACAAGGAAAGGCAATTCCCCGACGGAACCCAAATAATCCAAACGTAGCGGAGAGACAAGCAACCATATCAAAAATCCAAGACGCCGGAAACCGTGCACATCCCGGTTCGTATATGCGCTCAAAAGATAACTACGCAAACGAATGGCCTGGTCGGGCGAAGGCAATGCGACGGGAAACAAAGGCGTTCCAAACCAGAGGGCATTTTTGAGATACCAGGGCATGGCCATACCAAGGCCCGAAAGGATAAAGGCGATCAATGTTTTGACTCTGGCAAGAAGTGTGTTCGGAAATCCCCAAAGCAACCAGAAAAGCGCACCTACCAACAAAACCGGCAATGAAGCCAGTTTCACGCTCAAACTCAACCCGGCCCAAAATCCCGCAGCCCGGAACCAGGAAGGATTCCGGGCTTCCACCGCTCGCATCAATGCTCCAAAAGCGAGCAATTCCAAAACCCCCATGGCCGCGTCTACCAGAGCGGAAGGGTACAGATGCACCACGAAAGAAGGCAACAAGACGAAACCCGGCGCGATCCAAGCCCATTTTCCCGCGTAAGGTCGGGCCAGATGGTAGGTCACCAGCAGCAGAGCCAGCGCGAAGGTCCAGTGCAGGAGTTTGGGCGCGCTATCCGTGCCCAGGGCCATGGGCAGGGCGTAAAGCATGTTCACGGCAAAGGCGTAATTCGCGGGCCAGTTGTTCCATTCAGGGTAGATGCGCCCGGCCTGCAAGAACAATCGCGGGGCCTGCAGGTGATACCACAGGACGTCGTATTCCGTGGGCGGCGTCAGGGCCAGCAGGAAGGCGCCGGTCATCAAAAAGGCCATCAGCCCCCAACCCACCTGGGCCACGCGAGGTGCTTTCCGCCACCCTCGTCCGGCTGCGCGCAACAGTGCACTCCCTTCCCGCAAGGCGGCGTGCACCTCCTGGCGTAGTGCCAGGGTCAGCGCCAAGAAAAGCAGAGCCAGGGCTTCCCGCCGGAACAACCCCAACATCCCCAGGGCGTATACCGGATACCCCAACAACGTCAGGCCGGTGGGCAAAGCCCATATCCAGGCTTCCGCCGGAGCATATCCGGTAAGCCGCAACATGCGCAACACTCGTTTCCCCAAAGCCACACCCAAGAGTACCAGGAGAACCCATACGGCCAGAGAAAGCCCGGTGTATGCGAGCGCGGGAAGTCCCGTGGTTGCACTGGGGTTCGGGGGCAGGGGTTGGCGCAAACCGGCCCAAACGACCAGGCCTCCCAAAAACAAGGGCCACCAGGCTCCCAAGCGTGGAAATCTCTGCAAAGTTGGGCGCATCGGGGCACGTCCGCCGGAAGGGTTCCCCAATTTTACTCCGGTAAAAGGAACACAAGCCAACTTTTCACGAAAAGCCCAAGGAACACGACGGTTTTGCGAAGTTATCTGAAACGGCGCGAAATGAAAAGGGATGCATTTACTCGAACATGCCTGTTTCCCCCACACCTTCCCAAAACGTGCAATGGTGGCGGAAGCCCAACTTTCGATAGATATGCACGGCCGCGGCGTTGTCCTCGGCCACGTTGAGGATCACGTCCAGGCCCCGGGCCAGGAGTTCTCGCAGCACCGCGGCGGTGCAAGCCGTCGCGTAGCCCCGGCCCCGATACGCCGGCAGGGTGAACACGTTGCCCAGTGCCGCCAGGCGATAGGTGGGGGAAAGGAAATGGGTCCCGGCCACCGCGACCAGCCGGCCCCGAACGCACACGCCATAATACACCCCGTGCTCCAGTTGATACAGGGAAAACGCATCGCCGCCACCCCAGCGCGCGGCTTTATGATAAAAAACCTGCACTTCCGCGGCATGCTCCGGCCCCAGGCGTTCCACGGGGAGCCCTTCCAGCCCCCTTGGGAAGAAACGTTGTGGCTCCAAAACCATGCGCATCATGCGCTGCCCTGGATGCAGGCGGAAGGTGGAGAGGACGGCCTCCCGCAAATCTTCCCGGAAACTCAACAACACCCGACGGGGCAGGCGAGGGTCGGCTGCTTGGGCTTCGGGGGGCGCCCAAAAAAGAACCGCCTTTTCCGGTTCCCCTCCCGCGGCCACGCGCAACAGGTGGGCCATATCTCGGACATTTCCCATGAGGAGCAGAGGCGGTGGATGGAGTCGGGTGAAGAGCAAAGCCAGCGCGGTCAACCCTGCACCCCGTCGCACGACCCACCAGCGGGTATGAGGGAAGAAAGCGGGTTCCAGGTCGGCCAGGGCGTACGCGGCATAGAAGCGGTCCCGAAGCAAAAAGCGCTCGATTTGGGCCCGTAACTCGTGAATCATGGGGCCGTATACCCTCTTTGGAACGGGCACCGAGGCCCTTAATTCCGGAGAAGGTTCGAAGTCCCGCTCCCCAACCTGTTTCGCCCCCAGTTTCCCCCACCGTCCTTACGCCATCGTCATCGAACCAGACGTCCACGCGCCGCAGATGGACACAATGGAGCCAAACTCAGGGTCCGCGGGGCAGAGTTCATAGCCGGTAATGGTGGCCAGACGACCCTCCAGCAGGCGCAGGTACAGGTACAGGGGGGCAAAACCGCAAATGCGGAAGCGGTCTTTCACCTCGGCTACGGCGTGGTAAAAGGCGTATGGGTCGCCCTGGCGAATGGCATCCATGAGGCGCTGGTCTTCCCGCTTCAGGCGCGCCCGCTCGGCCAGGCCCCAGGGCGCGGGGTCGCCAAAGGCCGGCCCCACATGGGCCAGGTCCACCCCGGCCACCACCAAGGTGGGTTTCGCTTCCATGAGGTCGCGCATGGCTTCGATGAAGGCCTCCAGCCGCGCGTCCTGCCAGGGCACCTGACCGGTTTCGATGTAGTGGTTGATACCCCCCACCAGCACGGGCACCACCTCCACCGAACGGCCCCCCAACACGTGGTGCAGCCAGACCAAAGCCAGTTCGATGGAATGCTCGCCCAGATGGTGCAGTTCGTGCTCAAACGCGGCTTCTTCACCCCAAACCGCCGCCAGGGTGTCCACGGCCTGGCGGTTGGTGGGCAGCACCCCGTAGGGTGTGGCGTAGTGCTGGCGGGTCAACGTCATGGAGCCGGAGGGGCCGTTGTGGTCGGTGCCCAGGACCACGACCTGCTCCACACCCTGGAGGGCCCGGGCCAGGGGCAGCCAGGTGGCCGCATACACCGCGCCGCCCCGTTGGTAATCGATGTGCGGGCTGACCACCCCGACCACCCTCGCGACGGGCGCTTCGGGCCAGGAGGACACCCGTTTTCCATAGCCTTCCAGGGCGTCTTGCAGGGCCGGAAGGTCCGCGGGATACACGCTGCCCGCATGGGTCATGGGCCGCGCCGGCGCCTCCCGGAAGTGGCGCAGGGCCTCCCGGTACACGTTGCGAAACCGGCCGTTGTCCAGCATCAACGCCCTGTCCAGGGCCTGAACCAGGCTCTTGAGGGCATCCATGGGCACCTGCAAGCCAAAGCGCACGGCCAGCGCGCTGCGAATGGCCTCCAGCGTGTGGCGTCCGTCCATGAACATCAACGCGCCGGCCAGTTCCGCGGGGACGAACAGGGTCTGGTCCGTAAGGCGGAGCGGATCCTGCAACAGGACCCCCCGCCGCCCCTGGTACGTAAGAGGTTGAATGCGTACATCCCGAAGCCGGGGGAACACATCGAACGCCTTGCCCTTGCTCACTGTATCACCTCCCCAACGACCGCCAACCAGCGACCATCACACCACATTGTACTCACGAATCAACCGCCCTTCCGCGAAGCGGGCCAGGTCCAGCATGGAAACGTCCACCGTTTGGGCCCGACCGTCCAGCAAGATTTCCGCCATGAGCAGGCCGGCCACCGGACCGTGCATGAAGCCGTGGCCGGAAAAGCCCGCACACACGTAGAAACCCTCCACCGGCGTGGCGCCAAAAATGGGATGGGCGTCGGGCGTGACCTCATACAGCCCCGCGACCCGGCTCACCACCCCGGCCCGGGCCAGGGCGGGCATCCGGGCCATCGCGGCCTCCATGTGCACCAGTTCCCATTCCGGGTCCACGTTCTGGTCGAAACCGGGCTTCTCGTTGGGGTTGGACATGCCCGTCAAAATCCCTTCCCCCTCGGGATGGAAGTACAGGGCCTGGGCAAAGTCGATGACGAAGGGGAAATCGGGCGGCAAATCGGGGATGGGCGTGGTGGTCAGCCACTGGCGCCGCAAGGGCGTGATGGGAATCTCCACCCCGGCCATACGGCCCACCACGCCGGCCCAGGGACCGGCCGCGTTGACCACCACCTCAGTGGCGATGCGTCCCCGGGAGGTGACCACGCCCCGCACCCGGCCGCCCTGCACCTCGATGTCCTGCACTTCCACGTCGGTGAAAATGCGGGCGCCCTGACGCCGCGCGGCCCGGGCATACCCCTGCACCACGCTGTGGGGGTCGGCCAGGCCGTCCTTGGCGTGAAACGTGCCGGCCAGCACGTCGTCCAGGCGCATGTTGGGCAAACGTCGGCGCACCTCGTCGCCACTGAGCCACTCGGTAGCCACGCCCAGGCGGTGTTGCAGCACCACGTTTCGGCGAAAGGCCTGTACATCTTCTTCCCGGGTCAGGAAGAACAGGTACCCAATGGGCCGATACCCCGCGTCCACGCCAATTTCTTCTTTGAAACGCTCCAGCATGGGCAGGCTGACCTGGGAAAGCCGGATGTTGACCTCGGTGGCGAATTGGTAGCGCACGCCGCCCGCGCAACGCCCGGTGGCTCCCTGGCCCAGGAAGGGCTCCCGTTCCAAGAGCACCACGTCCTTCACGCCGCGCCGGGTCAGGTGATAGGCAATACTGGTACCCATCACCCCACCGCCGACGATGACAACCTCCGCGGTAGCAGGCAAGGACATCGTCTACTCCTTGCAACCCAAGTGTAAGAAAACACACTTTTTCCAGCGCTTGAACATCTCTGAAAGCGCCGGGCATTTGGCAATTTGGTTATACCCAATCCAACGACGGTTCGCAAACGGAATACAAACGCGTGCAAGGCTTTGCTCATGAGCCGTCCCCCTCCGGTTGGATGGGACACGTCCCCTTCCAGGCGCAAACCCGGCACCAGGCAACCGACCCGGCCCGGCACACCACGGCGCCTTCCTGGACGCGCTGTACCCAGCCTCGGCGCGCCAGCCAATCCAGCGCGGCTTCCACCATCTTTAGGTTCAGGCCGGTGGCTTCCACCACCATGGCGGGCGTCACTGCCCCGCGGGTCCTTTGCACCACCTGCCATACCTGCATCAAAGGGCCTGCTTCCATGTCCAGACCGTCCTTTCACCATGCGCACCTTCAGCCCAGGCCCAGGGCCAAAGCCAGGTGATAGGCCGCCCAGGCCAGGACCCAGGCCACGGTGATTTGATAAATCAGGGAAAACGCGGCCCAACGGGCGCCGAATTCCTGCTGCAAGGCCGCCACCGTAGCCATGCAGGGCACGTACAAAAGCACGAACACCAAAAAGGCCAGGGCCGCGGCGGGGGAATACCGGCTTTGCAAAGCGGCCAGCAAATGCGCGTTGACCGCGTCTTCCCCTACCTGGAACACACCGGCTTTCCATCCCATCAACCGGGCAAAGGCTTCCCGCAGGGCACGGAGCAGGCCCGGCCCCAAATGGTCCAGGGCGGCCTGCCACTCTTCGCCCGTCGGACGGGCCAACAACGCGGCCGTGGGTTGCATTTCCCCCAGATAAATCTGGCCCATGGTGCTCACCACCACCTCTTTGGCGATGAAACCGGAAAGCAACGCGCCGGCCGCATCCCAGCGCCCAAAGCCCAGGGGCTGCAACGCAGGGGCCACGGCCGCACTCACCCGCCCGAACCAACTGGCTCGCGGGTCCTCCACGCCCCAGGGCAGGTTCATCAAGAACCAGAGCACCACGGCCACGCCCACGATGACCGTACCCGCCTGGGTCACGAAGGCGCTCACCTGGCGTTTCACCTGACGGCCGATGACCGTCCAGTTGGGCCAATGGTATGGCGGCAATTCCAACAGGAAGGGGGCCTCCTGCCCCTGGGGAAGCACCCGACGACGCAGCACCCAGGCCGAGGCCAGGGCCACCACGAATCCCAGCAGGTACATGCCCCACACCACGGTGGCTGTGTTTTTCGGGAAAAAGGCCAGCGCGAACACCAAATACACGGGCAGGCGCGCCGAACAGGAAACGAAGGGAATGACCAGGGCCGTGGTCAGGCGGTCCTGCCAGCGCTCCAGGGTGCGGGTGGCATATACCGCGGGCACGTTGCAACCCAGGCCCAGCATCAGGGGGAGGAAGGCCTTGCCGTGCAATCCCACGGCTTGCATCATCCGGTCCATGACGAAAGCCACCCGGGCCATGTAACCGCTGTCTTCCAGCCAGGCCAGAAAGAGGTACAGCAGAGTCAGCCCCGGGAGGAAGGAGAGCATACTGCCCACCCCGGCCAACACGCCGTCCACCACCAGGGAGCGGAGCCACAAAGGCGCGCGAAGCCCGGCCAGGACCTCCAACAGCGCGTATCGGACCACACCCTGGAACACCCCCTCCACCCAGCCGATGAAAGGCTCGGTGACGTTCACCACCAAATGAAACACCAGCCACATGACCAGGAAAAACAGGGGCAGGCCCAGCCAGCGATGGGTGACCACGGCGTCCAGACGGCGGGTAAGGGTGAAACGAGTGGGCGCGGTGGTCCGCACCGAAGCCCGCAACACTCCCTCCACCCAACCGAAGCGGGCATCGGCCACGGCCAGGGCCGGGTCCTCCTTCCAGGTGCGGCGATATACCTCCCGCAGAGCCTCCACGCGGGCCTTCAACGCGGCCGCCGTTTCCGGCTCGAAGAGTTTCCCCAATAAATCCGTCTGCCCTTCCAGGAGTTTCAGGGCCAGGCCCTGCACCTGCGCTTCGGGCCACTCGGGAAGGTACGGTTCGATGAGGGCCTGGAGACGCTCCCGAGCCTCCTGGATGCGTTCCGGGTAGCGGGGCGCGCGACCGGGCGCAGGGCCTTCCCCCAACCAACGGGGCAGATGCTCCTGCAGGACTTTCATGCCCTCTTCGGAGCGGGCCACCGTGGGAATCACGGGCGCCCCCAGAAGCACGGCCATGCGTTCCACGTCGATTTGGATGCCCTCGCGACGGGCCACATCCCACATGTTCAGGGCCACCAGCACCGGCCGGCCCAGTTCCAGCAGTTCCGCGGTCAGGTACAGGCTCCGGGGAAGATGGGATGCATCCACCACGTTGACCAGGGCATCGAAGGGGTACAGGTACAGCAACTCCCGGGCCAGTTCCTCCTCGGCAGAAAGGGGAACCAGGCTGTACAAACCGGGCAAATCCACCACCAAGACCGGTCCCGGCTCCGCGGGAAGCAAACCGGCGTGGTACGTCACCGTTTTGCCCGGCCAGTTGCCTACGTGCTGAAACTGGCCCGTCAGGTAATTGAACAGGCTGGTCTTACCCACGTTAGGGGGACCTACCAGGGCCACGGTATAGGCAGCCTGTTGGGTGACGGTTTCCCAGGGAACCTCAACAGAGGAACATCGGGGGCACGTGACCTCAGAGGGAGCATGGCGTCGGGTATTCATGGTTTATCAAAACTCGCGGGGCGTTCCGTTCACGGGTTAGAGGGCCTGGACACATGGCGCACCCGAATGCGCCGGGCTTCCTGGCGTCGCAAAGCGAACCACGTATCCAGAACGCGGTATTGGACCGGGTCTCCTAAAGGAGCGGTCTGCTCCACATACACGGACACCCCCGGACGAAAACCCAAAGCGTACAAACGGCGGCGCCAATACAGAGGACCATCCACACGCACCACTTCGGCCCACGTTCCCGGAGGCATTTCGTCCAGAGAAAATTCACCGTTGTTGTGGCCTTTCATCTCGGCACCCTCGCACGGCCCATTTTTTAGGTTTCTGGCTGTTTTTTATACCCAACCAGGTGGATTGTCAAGATGAGTTTCCTCCATGGAACCAGGCCAAGGGCAAACGGCAGAATCCAGGAGGGTTCCCCTTCTCCACCCTGGTGGGGAAGGGGAACCATGGGGTAAATTCCCCCACGGCCGACGGGCTTGTCAAATCCCCTTCTTGCGGGTATAACCTTCTTGGCCTGACCTTTGGCCGTTCATTCTCAAAAACCTCACGAAGGAGGAGAAGACGTATGCGCAAGTGGATGATTCTTCTGACCGTGTTGGCGCTGGCCCTGGGGCTGGCCGCCTGCGAGAAGGCCACACCGACGCCCACCGAAGCCCCGGCCATGACCGAAGAAGCCCCCAAAGCCACCGAGGCGCCGGCCATGACCGAAGAGGCTCCCAAGGCCACCGAAGAACCCACCGAAGCCGCGGAAGAAGGCGAAATGCCCGATTGCGCCAGTCCCGACGTGCTGTGCGTGGGCCTGGTGACCGACGTGGGTGAAATCGACGACAAGTCCTTCAACCAGTCGGCCTGGGAAGGCGTGCTCAAGGCCAAAGAAGAACTGGGGGCTTATGTGGATTACATCGAGACCAAGGACCCCAAGGACTACGAGGCCAACATTCGCCTCTTCGCGGAGAACGGCTTCGACGTCATCGTGACCGTGGGCTTTGCCCTGGGCGAAGCCACCCAAACCATGGCCAAGGAATTCCCCGAGGTCTACTTCATCGGTGTGGACCAATTCCAGGCCTGGGCCGTGGACGATGACACGGGCAACGACCTGCCCAACGTGGCCGGCCTCATCTTCCACGAGGACCGCGCGGGCTTCCTAGCCGGCGCGCTGGCAGGCATGATTACCAAGACCAACAAGATTGCCGGCGTGCTGGGCACGGACCTGGTGCCGCCCGTGAAGGCTTTCGGCACCGGCTATATCAATGGTGCCAAGTACGTGAACGAGAACGTGGAAGCCAAGGTCATCTACCACCCCGGCGGTCTGGACGTGGCCTTCACCGACCCTGAGTGGGGCGCGGCCACCGCGCGACAGCTCATCGACCAGGGCTATGACGTCATCTTCGGCGCCGGCGGCAAGACGGGCAATGGCGCGCTCATCGAAGTGGCCGAAGCGGCCAAGGCCGGCAAAGAGGTGTACTGCATCGGCGTGGACACCGACCAGTGGTACACCGTGCCCGAGGCCCGGCCCTGCCTGGTGACCAGCGCCATGAAACTCATCACCCCCGGTGTGTTCGACCTCATCAAGATGGCCAAGGAAGGCAACTTCCCTGCGGGCAATTACTACGGCGGCGTGGGCCTGGCCCCCTTCCACGACTTTGAAGACGCCATCCCGCAGGAAGTGAAGGACAAGTTGGAGGAAATCCGCAAGGGCCTGGAGGCCGGTGAAATCCCCACCGGTTGGCCCATCGAGGAATAACCCTCCTCTCCGGTGCGAAAAGGCGTCCCCGAGCTGGGGACGCCTTTTTTTCATCCCCATCGAGGTGACCCGCATGTCCCCCGCGATTCACGGCCTCCTTCTCGCCTCCGCTTCACCCCGCCGCCAGGAACTGGCCCGGTGGCTGGGCCTGCCTTTGCGGGTACAACCGGCCCGAGTGGACGAAACCCCCATGCCGGGCGAAACGCCCGAGGACTACGTGGCCCGGTTGGCCCAAACCAAGGCCCATGCCGTGGGAACCATCCCGGCCCGCTGGGTGGTGCTGGCCGCGGATACCGCGGTGGTGCTGGAAGGGCGCATCCTGGGTAAACCCGCCACACCCCAGGAAGCCCAGGCCATGCTCCAGGCCCTGCGCGGCCGCAGGCACCGGGTGCTGACCGGCTTCACCCTGCGCCCCTGGGACGACGCCTGGGAGCACACCGAAGTGGTGTCCACCCAGGTGTACATGCGGGACTACACGCAGGGCGAAATCCACCAGTACATCACCTCCGGCGCGGCCCTGGACAAAGCCGGCGCATACGGCATCCAGGACCGACCCTTCCAACCCGTGGCCCGCCTGGGACCTGTCGCCTGTTTCGCCAACGTGGTGGGCCTGCCCGTGTGCCACGTGCTTCGGGCTTTGCACCGCCGAACCGGCGTGCCCTTGCGCCCTATCACGGCCCGCTGCCGGGAAGCCTGGCAATACCACTGCCCCGTACCCGAAGCGCTGCGCGAACGCTGAACAGCCGTTTGCACAGATATTCCGGTAAAACGATGTGCAATCTGCCGTTGCGGAAAATCCGTTTCCCCCTATACTGGGGAGCCACACTACGGAGGATGCCCATGTTCTCGCGCTTCGAAGTCCGCTTTACCGCCGCTCTTTTCGCCCTGGGCCTTCTTATCCTGGTCCTGGGCATTTCGCGCGGTGGAGCGGCAGCGGGGCGCATGTAACGCCAGGGTACAACCTGCCACTTCGGGGCCGCTCCACACCGGAGCGGCCCTCTTTTTTGGAGTAGAGCCATGACCATGCGTTCCACCATCATCAAGAACGGTTACGAACGGGCGCCCCATCGGGCGCTGCTCTGGGCCACGGGAGCCATCCAATCCCCCGAGGATTTCCACAAGCCCTTCATCGCGGTGGTGAATTCCTACACCGACATCGTCCCCGGCCACGTGCACCTGCGGGAATTTGCCCAAATCGTGAAGCAGGCCATCCGGGAAGCCGGGGGCGTGCCCTTCGAGTTCAACGTCATCGCGGTGGACGACGGCATCGCCATGGGCCACGAGGGCATGAAGTACAGCCTGCCCTCCCGGGAGCTCATCGCGGACAGCGTGGAAACCATGCTCCAGGCCCACGCGTTCGACGGCATGGTGGCCATCCCCAACTGCGACAAAATCGTGCCCGGGATGCTCATGGCCGCGGTGCGGGTGAACATCCCCGCGGTGTTCGTCTCCGGCGGGCCCATGCCCGCGGGCCGGATGCCCGACGGCCGGGTGGTGGACCTCATCAGCGTGTTCGAGGGCGTGGGCGCGCTCCAGGCCGGGCACATCACCGAGCAGGAACTGGCCCAACTGGAACGCGTGGCCTGCCCCGCGTGCGGCTCCTGTTCGGGCATGTTCACGGCCAACTCCATGAACTGCCTCATGGAAGCCCTGGGCATTGCGCTGCCCTACAACGGCACCGCGCTGGCCCAATCCCCCGAACGAGAAGCCCTGGCCCGGGAAGCCGGGCACCGCATCATGGACCTGGTGCGGAGGGACCTGCGGCCCCGGGACATCATCACCCCCGAAGCCATCGACGACGCCTTTGCCCTGGATATGGCCCTGGGCGGCAGCACCAACACCGTGCTCCACCTGCTGGCCCTCGCGCACGAGGCCGGCCTGGATTACCCCCTGGAGCGCATCAACGCGGTGGCCGACCGCACCCCCTACCTGGCCCACATGAGCCCCGCGGGGCCCTGGCACATGGAGGACCTGCACGCCGCGGGCGGCGTGCCCGCGGTGCTCGCGGAACTGGCCCGGCACGGCCTGCTGCACCCCGACCGCATCACCGTGACGGGGAAGACCCTGGCCGAGAACATCGCCCAGGCCCGGGTGCGGGATGCCCAGGTCATCCGGCCCGTGGAGGACCCCTTGCGGCCCGATGGCGGCCTGGCGGTGCTCTTCGGGAATCTGGCGCCCAAGGGCGCGGTCATCAAAACGGGAGGCGTTGCCCCCCATATTCGCCGCCACACCGGCCCGGCCCGCATCTACGAAAGCCAGGAAGAAGCCATGCAAGGCATCCTGGCCGGGGAAGTGCAGCCGGGGGATGTGGCGGTCATCCGCTACGAGGGGCCCCGGGGCGGGCCGGGGATGCAGGAGATGCTCGCGCCCACCTCGGCCATCGTGGGCATGGGCCTGGGGGAAAAGGTCGCGCTCATCACCGACGGACGCTTTTCCGGCGGCACCCGCGGCCTGTGCGTGGGCCACATCAGTCCCGAGGCCGCGGCCCGTGGCCCCATCGCGGCCCTGCAGAATGGCGACCTCATCACCATCGACCTGGACGCGCGGCGCATCGACGTCCACCTTTCCGACGACGAAATCCGCCGTCGGCTGGAGGCCCTGCCGCCTTTCCAGCCCCGCACCACCAGCCGCTGGCTGCGCCGCTACGCCCACTTCGTCACCAGCGCGGACCAGGGCGCGATTTTGATGGTCGATGGTCGACGGTCGATAGTCGATGGTTAACTGTGGACTGACGACCACCGACCAACGACCACCAACGAAAAGGAGGTGCCCCATGAAGATGTCCGGTGCTCGCCTGCTGTGGGAAGCCCTCATCCGGGAAGGCGTGGAGGTGGTCTTTGGGTACCCCGGTGGGGCCATCATGCCCGTGTACGATGCCATGCTGGATTACCCCGTGAAGCACGTGCTCACCCGCCATGAGCAGGCCGCGGGCCACGCGGCCGACGGCTACGCCCGCGCGCTGCGGCACAGGCGCAAAGTGGGCGTGGCCATGGCCACCTCCGGCCCCGGCGCGACCAACCTCACCACGGCCATCGCCACGGCCCGCATGGATTCGTCCCCCGTGGTCTTCATTACCGGCCAGGTATCGGCTTCCCTCCTGGGGAGCGACGCGTTCCAGGAAACGGACATCACGGGCATCACGTTGCCCATCACCAAGCACAACTACCTGGTCACCCGCGCAGAGGATATCCCCCGCGTGGTGCGGGAAGCCTTCCACATCGCCCGCACGGGACGGCCCGGCCCGGTGGTCATCGACCTGTGCAAGAACGCGCAGATTGAGGAAGCCGAATGGTCCTGGCCCGAACGGGTGGACCTGCCCGGCTACCATCCCCCGGAAAAGGCCGACCCCCAGGACCTGGAACGCGCGGCCCGGCTCATCGCGGAAGCGGAGCGGCCCGTCATCCTCGCGGGGCAGGGCGTGCTCATGTCCGGGGCCATGGAAGAACTGCGCCAACTCGCGGAGAAACTCCAGGCCCCCGTGGCCATGACCCTGCTGGGCCTGGGCGTGCTGCCCGCGTCCCACCCCCTGAGCCTGGGGATGATGGGGATGCACGGGGAGTATTACACCAACATGGCCATCCAGCACGCGGACCTGCTCATCGCGCTGGGGATGCGCTTCGACGACCGGGTGACGGGCAAACTGGAGACCTACGCGCCCCACGCGAAGGTCATCCACGTGGAAATCGACCCCGCGGAAATCCACAAGAACGTGCGCGCGGACGTGGCCCTGCTGGGCGACCTGAAGGCCGTGCTGCAGGACCTCATCCCCCTGGTGGAACCCAAACAGCCCGAAGATTGGTGGGACCAAATCGAATCCTGGAAGGCCGATACCCGCCGGCGGGACATCCTCTACCGCAACCAGCCCGGACCGTTGCGGGCCGCCCAGGCCATCCACGACCTGTGGAAGGCCACCGCGGGCCAGGAGGTCATCATCGCCACGGGGGTGGGCCAGCATCAGATGTGGACCGCCCAGTACTACAAACTGGAACAACCCTACCGGCTCATCACCTCGGGTGGGCTGGGAACCATGGGCTTTGGCCTGCCCGCGGGCATCGGGGCCTGGTTCGCCCATCCCGAAAAAGAGGTGTGGGTCATCGAGGGCGACGGCGGCTTCCAGATGACCCAGGCGGAACTGGCCACCGCGGTGCAGGAGGGGGCCAACGTGAAAGTGGTCATCGTCAACAACAACTACCTGGGCATGGTGCGGCAGTGGCAGGAACTCTTTTACGAGAAACGCTACTCCGCGGTGCTCATGCACAACCCGGATTTCGTCCAACTGGCGAAGGCCTACGGCATCCCCGCCATGCGGGTGACGGAACGGGGGCAGATTCCCCAGGCCGTGGCCTTCGCCCGCGAACATCCAGGCCCCGTGGTCCTGGAGTTCGTGGTGGAACAGGAGGAGCACGTCTTCCCCATGGTGCCCTCGGGTGTCTCCCTGCACGAGATGATTCGGAGGCCGGCGGGGGAAGTGGTTAGCCGATAGCCGATAGCCGATAGCCGTTAGCCGACCACTGACCACTGTCCACTGTCCACTCCCTCCTGGAGGTGTCCCATGAACCCCAATGGTCCCCGACCCCACATTTTCATCGCCTGGGTGGAGAACAAGCCCGGGGTGCTGAACCGGGTGGCGTCCCTGTTCCGCAGGCGGAATTACAACATCCACTCCCTGAACGTGGGCACCACCCAGGACCCCCGGGTTTCCCGCATGACCATCGTGGTGGACATCGAGGACGAGAAGGCCCATCTCATCGAGGCCAACCTGTACAAGTTGGTGAACGTGCTGGACGTGCAGGATGTGACCGACCGGCCCGCGGTGGTGCGGGAACTGGCCCTCATCAAGGTGAAAGCGCCGCCGGGCCAGCGCACGGAGATCATCAACCTGGCCGCGGTGTACCGGGCCAACATCGTGGACGTTTCCCCTGAGACGGTCACGGTGGAAATCACGGGCGCGCCGGAAAAGGTGGACAGCCTCATCGACCTGCTCCGGCCCGCGGGCCTGGTGGAAGTGGTGCGCACCGGCCACGTGGCCATGACCCGTGGCATGGCGGCCGGTCACCGCCATCTGCCCGGGGCCAACGGCCATCGCCCTACGGTTTGATGGGTCCTGGGCATACGGGACGAAAAGGCGTACCAAAGGCCGAGGTCCGTTCGGCCGTCAACGGCACCTTGACAAACCAAAAGAACGCCAACCGGGAAGTTGGCCCCGGTTCGGCCCCTTCCCCCTCGAGATGGAGTACAATGGAACCGTCTCGAGGAGGTGCCGCATGACCAACATTCCCGAACTCGGTCCTGAAATGCTGCGCAAAACCTGCGACCCAAGAGCCTTGGGCTTTCAGACCACCGAGGAACTGCCCCTGGAGTTTCGCCCCATCGGCCAGCCCCGGGCCTTCCAGGCCCTCAAGGTAGGGAGCGGCATTCCCTCCAAAGGTTACAACATGTTCGTACTGGGCTGGCCCGGTTCGGGTCGGCTCTCCCTCACTGTGCGCTTTTTGCAAGAGCAGGCCGCACAACAGCCCACTCCTCCCGATCTGGCCTATGTGTACAACTTCCAAGACCCCAAACGGCCCCAGGCCTTGCGCTTTCCACCGGGGCAGGGCCGCGCCTTTGCCCAGGATATGCAACGCCTGCTCGAAGCCTGCCGCCGTGAACTGCCGCGGGCTTTCCAAAGCGACTCTTACCGCCAGGCCCGGGAACGTATTGCCCAGACGGTGCAGAAGCGCCAACAACAAGAAATGCGCAAACTCAAGAAAAAAGCCCAGGACGAGGGCTTCAACCTGGTGGAAACCCCCTTTGGCTTTGCCCTGGTACCGGCCACCGACGGCGGTGAAGGCGAGCAAACGCCCGAATCCCCAGAAGAAGACCAGCAACGAGAGGAAGCCAAGGCCCGACTGGAAGAGGAAATCAAAAAGACCCTGCGCCGCCTCCGGGAAATCGAAGAGAAAGCCCGCAAAGCCTTCGAAGAACTGGACCGGCGCACCACCACTTTCGTAGTGGAACACCTGGTAGAGGAATTGGAAAAGAAACACGGCCCGGTGGAAGGCGTCTCGGCGTACCTGCAAGCCGTGCAGGAAGACATCGTGCGCAATCGGAAAGCGTTTTTGGACCTGGCCGAGGGCAAAATCCCCGAAGCGCAGTGGGAAGTATGGTCCCGCCGGTATCAGGTAAACGTGGTCGTGGACAACGGCGACTTGAAAGGCGCGCCCGTGGTGGTGGAAAACCACCCCTCGTATGGCAACCTGTTGGGCCGCATCGAACACGAAGTGGTCATGGGCGTGACCCGCACCGACCATACTTTGATTCGGGCCGGCGCGCTTCATCGGGCTGCGGGCGGGTATCTGGTGCTTCCTGCTCTGGATGTGCTCCTGCTCCCCTACGCCTGGTACGGCCTGAAGCGCGCCTTACGAGAAGGCCGGGTGCGCATCATCGAACTGGCCGCGGACCTGAGCCTCATCACCACCGTGACCCTGGAACCCGAACCCGTGCCCCTGGAAACCAAAGTGGTGCTCATCGGTTCGCCTTTGCTCTACTACCTGCTCCGCCGTTACGATGAAGATTTTCCCAAACTGTTCAAAGTGCGGGCCGAGTTCGCGCTGGACATGCCCCGCACCCCTGAAACGGAAAAAGAGTACGCCCTCTTTGCCCGCATCGCCCAGGCCACGGAAAACCTACCGCCGCTGGACGCCACCGCGGTGGCCCGCCTGGTGGAAATCGGCTCCCGGCTGGCCGGGCATCAAGACAAACTCTCCACCCGTTTCGGCCTGCTGACCGACTACCTGCGGGAAGCCGCCTACTGGGCCGGGCAAAACCAGCGGGGAGTCATCACCGCGGAGGACCTGCGCCAGGCCGAAGAAGCCCGCATCTACCGCGCCAACTACCTGGAGGAACGCATCCGGGAAATCATCCGGGAAGGCGTCTTCCGGGTGAAGGTGGAAGGCGAAACCGTGGGCCAAATGAACGGCCTGGCCGTGATTTTCTTGGGCGATTATGCCTTCGGTCGGCCGGTGCGCATCACCGCGACCGCAGCCCCAGGCCGGGGCGAGGTGGTGGACATCGAAAAACAGGCGGAACTGGGCGACCCCATTCACACCAAGGGCGTGCTCATTCTGGGGGGCTATCTGGGCCACCAGTACGGCCACCTGGGGCCGCTGAGTTTGAGCGCGCGCATCACCTTCGAGCAATCCTACGAAGGGGTGGAAGGCGACAGCGCTTCGGCTGCGGAGTTGCTGGCTTTGCTTTCCGCCATCGCCCAAATCCCCCTGCGGCAGGACGTGGCCATCACCGGTTCGGTGGACCAGCACGGCAACATCCAGGCCGTGGGCGGGGTGAACGAGAAAATCGAAGGGTTCTTTGCCACGTGCAAAGCCCTGGGCCTGACGGGCACCCAGGGCGTGATTCTCCCCAAGGCCAATCGAAAACACCTTATGCTCCGGGAAGAGGTGGTGGAAGCCGTGCGGGAAGGCCGCTTCCATATCTGGGCCGTCGAGACCATCGACGAGGCCATCGGCCTTTTGACGGGGATGGAACCGGGCCAGCGCCAACCCGATGGGACCTTTCCCGAAGGCACCTTCCACCACGCGGTGGCCAAACGGCTGGAAACCTTCGCTCGACTGGTACGGGAACAAGGGAACGGCGACGACGGCGCTGGGCCCTCCCAGGGCATGGAAACCGCGCCGCCCGAAGTGCCCGCCGTGTAGAACCGGGAAAGCCCCCACTTCTTCCTGCGGGAACCACCATGACCTGGCGATTGCCCGGCCAAGCCCTTTGGGAACGCTTTCGCAACCATCCCCTATGGGAGCATCCCCTGCCGGTGGCGCTTGTGACCCTGGCCGCCATCGGGCTGGGACTGGGACTGGTGTACAAAGCCACGGAGAACTGGGGACCGGGAGCCAATTCCGACGGGCTGACTTACCTGGTTCTGGCCCGGGAACTCCACCGGCGAGGGCGCTATGGCTTTCCCCTTCCCCACGGAGGCCTGGACCCTGTAAGCCATTTCCCGCCCGGTTACCCCCTGGCCATTGCCGTGTTCATGACCTTCACCCACGGCGATGAAGCCCTGGCGGCCCTGGCCGTGAACATGGCCAGCCTGGCCCTCGTGCTGGCCCTGGCCGCGTACGAGGTGTATCGCGCCACCCGGCACCTGTTCCCCACCGCGACCACGGTCCTCTGGCTGGGGGTCTCCTTCCACCTACTCCGCATGTTCGCGGGGGTGTGGAGCGAAGCCCTGTTCCTGGCGCAAATCATGGCCACGGCCTGGGCCATGGAACGCTGGCGGCAGCGGCCTGGCCCCTCCCGGTCCGTGTTGACGGGACTGTTGGCGGCCTGGTCGGTGAGCAACCGCTGGCTGGGCCTCGTCTTGCCGGCTTGGACGCTGGTTTACCTGGCCTGGACCTGGAGGAAGCAGCGACCCACCGGATGGAAGCAACAAGTAGGGGCCTTTCTCGCCGCCTCGGGAGGGCCCATTTTGGGGCTGATGTTGGCCTCCCGCCTGGCCGACGGCGCGGTGGCCTCCCGCACCCTGGGATGGCACCCCCCGGATACCCAGCGCTGGTTGCAGGCCGCGTACACCCTGGCTTCCTGGCTGGTGCCCCATTACCGCACCTTCACTCCACAAGAAGCGGTGGTACGAAGCGCCGGGCTGCTGGTGGGCCTGGGGCTGCTGGTGTTCCTGGCGCGTATCCAGGCCCCGGCCTTCCCCCAAAGGAAACGGAACCTGGTGCCGTTGGAGGCCTTCTTCGTGCGCTGGGGGAGTTTTGCGGTGTTGTACGCCCTGGGCCTGGTCGCGGCCATTGCCTTCCTGGATGCTTCCACGCCCATGGACTGGCGGCTTCTGGCGCCGGAACACCTGGCCCTTTCCCTGCTGGCAGGCGTGGCCGCTTGGTTTGCCCTGGCCCGGTGGTGGCCCCTGGCCCTGGTGCTTCTGTGGGCATGGGTGCACATGATGCGCACCGCCAAGGTGGACGACGAGTTTTTCCTGCTGGGACGCTGGCACCGGGCCGGCGCTCTGCTCAGGGGCGAAGGATGGCAAACCCTGGACGCATGGCCGGCGCTCCGCAGCCTGCCCCCCAAGGTGCCGGTGTACACCAACGAACGCGAAGAAACCCTGTACTACGCCGACCGACCCGCTTTCCGGCTCCGGGGCCGGCCGGTGTGGCGGGAAGGCCGGGCCTTTTACTGCAACCCCGTGCAGGGCGAGTGTCACCCTGTGCCCTATACCACCCCCGAAGATTGGGCCAAAGACCTGGCCCAGCGCACCCAGGGCACGTGCGCCCTGGTTTTGGTCCTCATGGACGAAAACGTGCAACTGGAAGAGGAGCGCGCCTGGGCCGAAGTGCTGCTCCAGGATTTGCGCCAGGCCGGTTTTCGGGTGTGGAAGCAACTGGAATCCGGCATCCTGCTCCTTCCCCCCGAAACGGACCCTGCCTGCCTGCGCGCCGAATGAACAACGCCGTCCTTCCACCCATCCGCCCATTCGCATATCCGCATATTCGCATATTCGCTCATCCGCCCATTCGCATATCCGCTCATTCGCATATCCCCATTCATTCCACATCCCCACCAAGGAGGCTTCTCATGACTCGCATGTATTACGATACGGACGTTTCCCCCCAGGCCATCCTGGAACGCAAAGTGGCGGTACTGGGGTTTGGCTCTCAGGGCCACGCGCACGCGCTGAACTTGAAGGATAGCGGCATCCAGGTACGGGTGGGTTTACGGCCCGGCAGCCCTTCCTGGGACCGGGCCGAGGCCCAGGGCCTGACGGTCGGCACCATTCCCGATGTGGTGCAATGGGCCGACGTGGTCATGGTGCTGCTTCCGGATACGGTCCAGCCCCGGGTGTACACCGAGGCCATCGAACCTCACCTGCGGGAAGGCCAGACCCTCATGTTCGCCCACGGCTTCAACATCCATTACGGCACCATCCGTCCGCCGGCCTTTGTGGACGTGAGCATGGTCGCGCCCAAGGCCCCGGGCCACCGGGTGCGGGAACTCTTCACCCAGGGAGCGGGCACACCGGCCCTTCTGGCCGTGCATCAGGATGCCAGCGGCCAGGCCCGAGACGTGGCCCTGGCCTACGCCTGGGGCATCGGATGTACCCGTGCCGGCGTACTGGAGACCACCTTCAAAGAGGAAACCGAAACCGACCTCTTCGGCGAGCAAACGGTGCTGTGCGGCGGTGTGACCGCGCTCATCAAGGCCGCGTTCGAAACCCTGGTGGAAGCCGGATACCAGCCCGAACTGGCCTATTTCGAAACCCTGCACGAACTCAAACTCATCGTGGACCTGCTCTACCGGGGCGGCCTGACCTACATGCGGTACTCGGTTTCCGACACCGCGGAATACGGCGACTACAAAGTCGGCCCACGCATCATCGACGAGCACGTGCGCCAGACCATGCGGGAGGTGCTCCAGGCCATCCAGGACGGCTCCTTCGCTCGGGAATGGATCGAGGAAAATGCCAAAGGACGACCCTGGTTCAACCAAAAGCGTCGCGAAGAAGCCCGACACCCCATCGAAGCGGTGGGCCGTCGCCTGCGCCGTATGATGCCCTTCCTCGACCCTGTGGAGGTGGACCCGGAGCGATGGGAGATATAGCGCGGTCGGCAATCAGCAGCCGGCAGTCCGCGGTCTGCGGTCGGCAGTTCGCTGACTGCCCACTGCTGACTGCTCACCCCTCACTCCTGTTCACTGACCACTCCCCCAAAGGAGGTGCAACCATGATTCGCGACCCCAAACGCAACCCCAATTACGTGCGCATTTTCGATACCACCTTACGGGACGGGGAACAATCGCCCGGCGCGACCATGACCTCGTCGGAGAAACTGCAAATTGCTCGCGCACTGGCCCGCATGGGGGTGGACGTCATCGAGGCCGGGTTCCCCGCAGCCTCCCCCGACGACCTGGAGGCCGTCCGCCGCATTGCCATCGAGGTGGGGAACCCTTCCTCGCGCAACGGCGGACACGTGCCCATCATCGCGGGCCTGGCCCGCGCCACGAAAGAAGACATCGACAAAGCCTGGGAAGCGGTGCGCCATGCGACCTATCCCCGCATCCATACTTTCCTGGCCACCTCGCCCATTCACATGAAGTACAAACTGCGTATGACCCCACAGGAGGTGGTGCAACGGGTGCGGGACATGGTCGCTTATGCCAAATCGCTGTGCGAAGACGTGGAATTTTCCCCCGAAGACGCGGGGCGTAGCGACCCCGAATTCCTGTACGAAGTGCTGGCCGTGGCCATCGAAGCCGGCGCGACCACCATCAACATCCCCGATACCGTGGGCTACACCACGCCCTGGCAGTTCTACGACCTCATCAAGGGCATCATGGAGAACGTGCCCGGTATTGAGAACGTGGTGGTCTCCGTGCACTGCCACAACGACCTGGGTCTGGCCACTGCGAACACCCTGGCAGGCCTGATGGCTGGCGCACGGCAGGCCGAAGTCACCATCAACGGCATCGGCGAACGTGCGGGCAACACCGCGCTGGAAGAAGTCGTCATGGCCCTGTGGGTACGGCGGGATTTCTTTGGCCTGGAAACGGGCATTGACACCACCCAAATCGTCAAGACCAGTCGATTGGTCTCCCGCATTACCGGTATGCCCGTGCAGCCTAACAAAGCCATCGTGGGGGCCAATGCCTTTGCCCACGAAGCCGGCATTCACCAGGACGGCATGCTCAAACACCATCAAACCTACGAAATCATGCGGCCGGAAACGGTGGGCTGGCCCCAGTCCAAACTGGTGCTGGGGAAACATTCCGGGCGCCACGCGCTGCGGGTGCGGCTGGAAGAGTTGGGGTACAAACTCTCCCGGGAGGAACTGGACGACGTCTTCCAGCGTTTCAAACGCCTGGCCGACCGGAAGAAGAGCATCACCGACGCCGACTTGATTGCCCTGGTTTCGGAAGAGCGGTCCATCAGCCCCGAAGAGGAACTCTTCCAACTGGAGGCCCTGCAAGTCATTGCAGGCACGGGGATGCCCACGGCCACGGTGCGTTTACGGGGGCCGGACGACGAGGAATACACGGCCACGGCCATGGGCACCGGCCCGGTAGATGCCGCCTTCAAAGCCATTGACAACATCGTGGGGGTGCCCACCGTGCTCATCGAGTATGTGGTGAATGCCGTCACCGAAGGCATTGACGCGGTGGGCGAGGTCACGGTGCGCCTGGAACCCCGCATCGAAGAAACAGGTGAGACTGCTTCCCCCCAGACGGGCCGCGTCCGGCGGCGGGCCTTCGGCGGTTACGGCGCGGATACGGACATCATCAAAGCCAGTGCCAAAGCCTACCTGACCGCACTGAACAAAGTGGTGGCCGCCCTGCGGCGGGAGGTTTAGAAAAAGCGGGCCAGAGAAGGCCCGCTTTTTTTCATGGACGTATCACCAGGAAATTGTCAAAGTGAATGACCACCCCCGCGTCGGTGAAAGCCCCGGCCAGGATGCCCACATCCCCCGGGGGCAGGGGGGTACGTTCATCCCGCACCTCGGCCAGGAGGACATCGTTCACGTACAAACGCAGGGTGTTCCCCACGCATTCTCCCTGCACCCGGTTCACCTGCCCCCCCGGACGAATGACATCCCGCCGTGCGAACTGACGTTCGGGGAGGAGTTGGTACTGGTCCCCTCCTTCCTTCTTGATGATGGAATAAAAACCCGCGTTGCTCACCACGAAGAAATAAAAGTTGTCGTCATCCTGGTAACGGCAAAGGACGCCAAAGGAGTTGTATTCGGAGCCGCTTACCGCGACCGCATCCACCTCGACCCGCACATCGTCCAGGGGCGGCAGGCCGGCCACGGCCCACACATCCGTCCGGGCCAGGGAGACGGTCATGCGATAGCCGCCTGCCATGTACCCCATAGCCCCCCAAGGGCCGTAACGAGTGGGCCAGGTACCCTGCTCCGGATTGGAAAAATCGTCGAAAAAGAGCACCTCTTTCCCCGCCGGAAGCACGAAGGTGGGAGGCACGGTGGGCGTGGCAGTGGATACCGGCAGGGTGGGAAGCCAAAACACCGTAGGTGTACCCTCCCTTTTACCCACGAACGCACCACACCCGGCCAACAGGAAGAAACCCATGAACGCCAGGGCATACAAAACGGGCCGACCTTTTCGCATGATGACCAACCTCGACGAAGGGGATTGCCACCCCGGGAATAGCTCCCTTGGCGAAGGTTCGCGTCGCACCGTATGCGATGCATGGATGGCTCTTTTTACCAAGGACAACGCAACGGCCGCTGGCAACCAAGCAACCGCTTTGTCGTTTCTCCCTCAAGAAGATGCGGTCATCCGGGAAGGACGTAAAGGCACCCACAACCAAAAGGCCAAGCCGAAACCCGTCACCGTACGCACTTGCAAAACGGCCTCCAAATCGCGAACGCGCTCCCGCACCAGGGCCAGGTTGATTTGCTGGGAAAGGAAGACCAGGGGCAGGGCAGAAGACACGGCACCACCGGCCTGGTCGGCCTCCAAAAAGCGCTCCACCTCCTTGGGGTCCACCGGCTCGCCCGTATCCAGCACCCAAAAGACCACGCCCGGAGGCACCGATTCAGGGTCGTAAAAAGCCCGCAAGACCACCTGCCCCCCTTGCGAACGGCGCACCCCCAGTTCCACCAGGTACTGCAACACCTGACGTAGCACCCGACGGGGCTGTGTCATCTCCAGGGTTTTGGGCGAGACTTCATATTCCAAAGTCACCTGGTAACGCTCCAGCAAAGGTTGTAGCACCTCGCGAATCTCTTGGAAGACTTCCCGAATCTGGAAGGTCTGAACCACCTCATCCATTTGGGCCTGGGCGCGTTGTTGGCTGTCCAGGTACACATTGATGGTGCTGACCATATCCTCCACTGCATGATGAATGTGGTCCAGCACTTCCGCTACCACACCGTTTCCCGGCGGCTGGGTCTGCACCTGATTCAGGTAAGTGGCAAACGCCTGGAGGGGTACCCGCAGTTCCTGGCTGAGATAGCGGAAAATCCGCTCCTGGTTCATGCGCAAACGAGTCATATGCTGCTGCAGACGCTCGTGCAAACGCTGCAGACGAGTTTCGTCTTCGTACAACCGGGCATTTTGCAAAGCCAGGGCCAGCCAGTGGGCCATGGACTCCAGCAATTGACAATCCGTCTCCGTGAATTGCCCCGGTTCGGGATGCCCCACAACCAACACGCCTAGAGGCCGCCCGCGATAGAGCATAGGCGCAACCAGGGCGCTTCGCACCTTGGCACCGGGAAGGTCCCGCTCGCTCCAGTGAGGAGAAGATTGCACGTCGGGGATGGACAGACATCGTTGGTGACGCAAAGCCCAGCCCATGGCGCCTTCGTGCAGCATGCGGTGGAAGAAGGGCGGAACGGCTTGCAGACCTGTCTCCCGCATCCAGGTGGTCACGTACATGCGGCCCAACTTGTCTCGGTCCACCAACACCAACGAAACATGGGCCTGGGGATACCAGGAACGCAACAAGCGCAGAACCTCTTGCAAAAGCCGGTTGATGGAAGGCAGAGCCTGCCACATGAGCTGAACCGCGTGCAACAAACGCTCCAGAAACGCTTGCTGGGCCTGGGCCTCCTGACGGGCGCGTTCCAGGGGGTAAAAATCGTTCAACACCAGCCCAATTTCCACCACTTCCTTCCCAATGCGTCGTATCGGATAGGCGGTCAACCACCAATAATATTTCCGTCCATCCCGCTCCTGAATCAAAATCTGACTCCAATACCCACGAGTTTCCAGGCCTTCCAAAATTTGTTTCCACAAAGGCAGGCCCAGCCATTGATCCGTGAAAGGTGTGTTTTCCTTCATAAAACGCTCAAGGGACACCCCCTGCGTTTCCAGGAGCCTACCCAGGGCGCGATTCCACATACGCAATGTGCCTCGACGATTCAGCAACAAGACGGGAACGGGCATGGCGGCGAAAGCCTGCTCCATGATGCTCTGCTGGACGCGTTCTCGAACCGCATGCAAGAGGAAGGACAAAACCGGAGACAGGTCTTCCAGGGCAGCCTTCCAGCCGGCTTTGGCCGGGCCATGCTCTTGAGGAAGGACCCAAACCACCTGGCCCCACAATCGTTTGTTTTCGGGGTCAGGGGTGTAAAGGGGAAGACAACTTACTACATGCGATTCATCGAACTGGTCAGGAGGCAACAGAGGTACCTCCTCCAGCGGAACCAGGTCTTGAAGCATGCCCTGCCAGGTGGTACGCCAGGGCTTATCTTCGGGATACGCGGCCAACAGACGCCCGGAAAAGACCTGTTCACCATGGGCCTCCGGGTGCTCGCCTTCGCAAAGGTACAGAGCACACCCCACGGGAATGAAATCCGGCCAGGGCTGGGCCAGGCGGCGCACCATGCGCCGTGCCAGGTCCGCCATGGATTCGGCCTCCAACCCGTATGCCAGCAAATCCTCCCGCAAAGAAGCCAGCACCAGTTGCCGTTCGATTTCCCGGGCCGCGTCCACCTCTTCGGTGATGTCGTGCAGTAGCAAAGCCCAGGCCACAGGCCGGTCGTTGGCCTCCAACGCCACCGAGGCAATTTGAAACGTTCGTGCACCTTCGCGAGTAGGCAAATCCACCTGGCGGTGGGTCGCCATCCCCAACAAAACCGGCAGCCGAACCAACAGGTCGGCTGGCAACTGTAAACCATCCTCCCCCCCAAACCAGCGAGCCACCCGCTCGTTCCACCAGAGAATGTCGTGTTCGGGATGGGCGAACACCAGCACACCAATCTCGCTATGATGCAAGACTTGCTCCGGCGTCACAACGGGAATCTCCCCCAGCCGACCCCAATACATGCCCGCGGTCCACAGTACCACCGTGACCCAGATATGGGTCCACAAAAGAGAAAGTCCTGGAAAGGGCGCCCACAGTGTATCCACAGCCCACCACAGGTAGGGCAACAAAAGGCCCACGAAGTAAATCAACACCTGACGCCAGCGATAGAGGGACAGCCCTCGCAAGCGCTGCCATGCGGCCACCAGAAAGGCCAGGGCCAAGATGATCCAAGTCAACGCTGCTCGCCAAAAACGCCCCGGCAGGGAAACCGGCACCTGAACCTGTAACCACGCCTCCTCCACCACGACGGTACGCCAGGTAACCTCGCCCAACAGTAACGGGATGTAGGCCAGTCCCAACACAACGAAACTTGCAATGGCAGCCCGAACCAGCCAACGGGACCGCTGGAACACCAAAGCCAAAACGAAAAAAGAAGCGGCTATTGCGCTCAAGTTAAGGAAGAAAATCGCCATCAAATACAAAAGCCGTTTGGCCTCCACATTGACCCCAAATAGGGATAACGCATAACTCCACACCGAGAGGGTCATGCTCATCGCCGTAAATTGGGCCCAGGGGAACGCGTGTTGCAACGTGGAACGCCGGCTGTACACCACCCAAATGAAAAAAGGTGTAGCCAGCAGGCTCAACCCCAGGGAAAACAACATCCAACTGATCATCGACCTTTCACCTCTTGAGGAGGTCCCGAAGCCTTTTGGGCCGACCGAGAAGGCTCATTCCCATCGAGCCACGACATGTCTGTCATTATACCCGCTCCCACCGAATTCAAAACGGTTCTGGCTCCTTATCCAGGCGTTTCGCATGTTCTAATGAGTGCTCACACAGAGCCACGGAGAACACGGAGTATTTGCTGGAGAAGGTCAAAATTTTCTCTGTGTTCTCTGTGTCTCCGTGAGAAAGTGCGATGTGTTGGATTTTGAAAAACGCGTGGTCAGATGTTGATGGAGTTGAAACCCTGAACGGGCTTGGCTAAAATGAGGGCATCCCGCCGCAAAACCAGCGGATGGGAAAGGGTGGATTTTATCCCACTCAAGCAGCACCGAACCCCTTTCCAGGAACAGGGGCATGGCAGGAGGGAACGAGGATGGCGCGGCAAAAGTTCAAGAACACAAGTCAGCAGAAAAAACCGGTATTCCACCTGACACACGAAGGTTACCGCAAACTCAAGGACGAATTGGAGTATCTGAAGAACGAAAAGCGTCGGGAACTGGCAGAACGTTTGCGCGCGGCCATCCAGATGGGCGACCTCTCGGAAAACGCCGACTACATCGCCACCAAGGAAGAGCAGGGCTTCGTCGAGGGACGCATCCAGGAACTGGAAACCATCTTGCGCTATGCAGTCATCATCGACCAGGATACCCACAAGGACGTGGTAGACCTGGGAGCGCGTGTGACCATTCAAGAAGACGGTTATCCGCCGGAAACCTACCTCATCGTGGGGCCCACGGAAGCCGACCCGACCAACGGTAAGATTTCCCATGAATCCCCTATGGGTCGGGCCCTTATGGGCCGCCGGAAGGGCGACCGGGTAACCGTGATGACGCCTGCCGGTCCCATGGAAATCACCATTGTGGACGTATCCTACGGTTCCGGCTGAAACCTCCGAAGGCACCCTCGGAGGCGGCCCGTCCCGCCGCGACCGGGTGCGGAAGACGCAGCGACCCCGACAAAACGCATCCATGCATTCCATCGGAGACAGTGCTTTGACGACCCCATCCCCCATCGTTCGCGTACAGGGCTTGCACAAACGTTTTGGATACCACTGGGTATTGCGGGGTTTGGATTGGCAGGTGGAGCCGGGTGAAACGGTGGTGCTTTTGGGACCCAACGGTGCGGGCAAGACCACCCTGCTCCGGGTGCTGGCCACCCTGACTCGTTTTCAAGGAGGCCGCGTCGAAGTGGTGGGTGCCGCCCTGCCCAAGGAAGCCACCCAGGCCCGGCAGCGCATCGGTTACCTGGGCCATGCACCCTTCCTCTACCCGGACCTGAGCGCGGAACAAAACCTGCGCTTTTACGCCCGGCTCTATCAGGTGCCCCATGCCGAAGAGCGCCTGAGTCATCTCCTGGCTCAGGTGGGCCTGGCTGCACGGCGCCGCGACCCGGTGCGTACCTTCTCCCGGGGAATGCAACAGCGCCTGGCCCTGGCCCGGGTGCTGTTGACCCGTCCCCCTCTGTTGCTCCTGGACGAACCCTTCACCGGACTGGACCAGGATGGCGCCCGGATGTTGAGCCGCATCCTGGCCGAATTGCAGCACCAGGGCCACACCCTGGTGCTGACGTCCCACGACTTCCCCCGGGTGCTTCCCCTGGCCACCCGTTTCGACCTGTTGCACCGTGGGCGCCTTCAGGCCACCCTGCCCAATCGACATCTGACCCTGAGCGAATTGCAAGAGTGGTACCAGAGTCAACTCATCAACCCCATCGAGGTTCCATCATGAAGGGTCCGACTTCCTTCTGGAAGGCCACCTGGGCCGTCTTTCTCAAAGACCTGACCGCGGAATGGCGCAGCCGGGAAATCCTCACTGCACAATGGACCTTTGCCCTGCTGGTGATTTTCATCTTCGACTTCGCGCTGGAATTCGACCCCCGCGCCCAGCAACGGGTGGCCGTGGGCGTTCTCTGGACCCTGTTCGCCTTTGCCGGAACCCTGGGGCTGAACCGTTCCATGAGCATGGAGCGGGAGAATCAATGCCTGGAAGGGTTGCTCCTGGCGCCGGTAGACCGGGGCGCGCTCTATTTGGGCAAAGTGCTGGCCAACCTGGTCTTCCTGCACATCACCGCGGCCATCGTCATTCCCCTGTACAGCGCGCTGTACAACGTGTCCTTCCTGAACGGCGGTTTCGTCGCGGTGCTGGTACTGGGGTTCGTGGGCTACATCGCCGTGGGCACCCTCATCGCCACCATGACGGTACAGGCCCGCACGCGCGACATTCTGCTCCCCCTGCTGCTCTTTCCTCTGGTCCTGCCCATCCTGGTAGCCGCGGTTCGGGCCTCCGAAGGCTTCTTGACGGGCCTGCCCTGGGACGAAGTGCGTACCTGGGTCAACCTGCTCCTGGTGTACGACGTGCTTTTCGGCACCGCCGCTTTCCTGGCCTTTGACTACGTGGTGGAAGGGTGAACACCCCGCAAAACGACCTTTCCCTTACATGGGAAAGAAAGCCGGGGACCGAACCTCACCTCATTTCACCAATTGGGGAAAGTGCAACACGGCCCATTCGGCCCAGCAGCGAACCACCCCCTGGGGCCACAGCCATCCTATCAACAGCAAACCAAAGCCAAAACCCAGAGCCAGGCGGTCCCAAGTCTTTTCTCGAGGGGTGCTCGGGGACTCCGAAGCGACCTTCCCGGCTTCCTGGTCCAGGAAAAAGCGCAACCAGCGCAAACCGGTGCCGGCCAGTGCCAGAAAACCCAACAACAACCATCCGGACCAGGCCGGCCCCCGGGCCATGAGTTGCCGGGCCAGATGCCAACGGGGCCACAGGCCCAAGGTCACAGGCAGGGCGGCCAGACCGGCCCAGGCCAGCACCCACAGGAGAGAAGCCCAGGGGTGGGTCCAGAAGCGGCCCTCCAGCACGTCCCGGTGATACCCTTTCCCATCGGCAGCGAGCACGCTCAAACTCAGAGCCAAAGCCCAAAACAGGGCCATACGGGCCGGCATGAGCCAGGCGTACGTGCTCAGTCCCGCTTTCCCGCCCAGGCCCAGGGCCAAAATGCCCAGACCGTTTTCGGCGACCCAGGCGTAACCCAACGCCCTGCCCGCATGGGGCTGAAACGGCGCCCACAGGCTCCCCAGCAAGAACATGAACATTCCGGCCAGGCGCAGGGCCGTGTACACCTGGGGTGTTTCCCGAAGCCAGGCATATTGCTCCAAAAAACCCAGGGCAAACAGCCCCATGATGCTGGTGGTCATGGTGAGCACGAAGGCAGCCCGATAAGGCGGGGTGGATTCTCCCAGCAGGGGAGCCACGCTGTGGAATGGCGCGATACCCAACCAGGGCAAAAACCCCAGAACCAGCACCACCGCGGCCCGAAGCACCAGAGGCGACTCCAACAGACCCGTTTCCAGACCCACCAGGAGCTCACTGGCCAGCAACAAAAAGGGCATTCCCAGGGTCATCCAGGCCAGATAACGCACCACGCCCGGGGTAGCCGGTTCGTCCGCCGGCGTAAGCAGGGGAATGGCGGCCAGCACGGCCATTTCCACCAAGAGGGCCGCGTACAGAAAGGGCCGCACCGCCAGAGCGCTCACCAGGAAAACCGTGACCATCAACCCCCAACCCACGAAGTTGGGCCGCATGCGCGCCCAGGGTGCAGCCCACAGCCACAAAGCCAGGCTCCCGTACACACCCATCAGCCAGGGACGCAATGAATCGGGCACCACCAGGGAACGCCCCAACAGCACCCATTCGGAAGACACCTTGAAAACCACCCGGCCCGGCCAGGGCATCAAGACTCGGTCGATGGGAAGCAACCCGGCCAGCACACCCAGAAACAGGGCCACCCCGGCTCCCACCCGGGCCTTGGTCCGGGTGGAAGCCGGCCAGAGGATGAGGCCCCCGGCTACCAGGCCCGGAAGGAGAATCCACAGCCAGGGTGCGTTCATGGGCCTGCCTCCGGTAAGGGGCCGAACAGCAAATAACTCCCCATCGCGCCCAGAAAGAGGGTCACCCCTACCAAAAGCACGGTGAGCAACAAAGATTGTTCCAAATGCGCATAGACCAGGGAGAAGCCCGCGAGCAACACCATCAGACTGACGGTAACCCGGAAGGGATGCTGGGTCATGGCCAGGTGCAGCACCCCCGCCAGGATGAGGCCCAACGCGGCCCAGGCTTGCACCATTCCCATGGTTTCGGGCAACCAGGCCGCGGCCCGGCCGACGTGCAAAGCCAGCAACACCAAGGCAAAACCCACCAGCGTAAAACGAAACAGACGCCCGCCCCAGGCCGTGGGCAAGGGCGCGCCCTGGCGCCATTGGTGACTCTGCCCCAAACCCAAAAAAACCGCGGCTATCCAACCGGCCATCCACAAACTCAAAGCCATGGCAGGGGGCCAGACCTGCAACAACAGCCAGCCCACCCCACCTTCGGCCAGCACCACGCCCAGCAAAATCCAACGCCAATCGCGAGCCACGGCGGGAAGCAATCCACCCAAAAGGGGCAAGCCCAAAGCAACTACTAAAGAAGCGTTCCAAGCAAAGACCATAGCCGAAACACCCTGCAACATCGAAACAACTTCACCTAAGCACGGCCCCATTATACCCGCATCGCGAATGCCGACCCTACGGGAAAAAGACTCCTTCGACCACCATGCCGAAACACCACCGTGCACCCAACGGTGATGCACGAAAGACGAAGCCCTGAAACTACTCTAATTCTGGGCAAGACTCATTCGGCCCCCCACTTTGACGCGCGGCTCCGCCCCCCATTTCATAGCGGATACGCTATGCCCTCCGTACCCCCCCCGTGTAAACATGCGTTCGAACATGAAAAACGCCTGGGCGATCCTCGAGTAGGAGTATCCTTAGCAAAATTTCACTAACTTAGTACAATTCTCTTAGGTTTTCATGAAACTTTCATGTGTATCTCATCACTCATCGCAAAACGAAGACGACGAAATCGGATGACAACATAGGCGCCGGGATTTCTGGGAACGCAAGAACCTATGCCTGAGGAGGAGGGTTTCGTATGGCAAAACGTGCGGTTTTGCTCTGGCTGGGCCTTGGAGCCTGGTGGTTGGGCGTCGCAAGCGTTCTGGTTTCAAGCGCCCCAACACCGCCTCTGCGCCCCGCTTCCGCCCCTACACAAATTGTGGTGTCGCCCTCGAACCCTCATGGCTGGACCCAGGCCAACAAACGGGCCGATTCCGACTCCTTCCTTTCCGGGGCCACGCCCTACACCGCCCTTTCACCCGCTTTGGGTTCCCTGGAATTCGTCACGCATTTCACCACGCCCGGCCAGGACAAGGTGGATTTCCGCCTGATTTGGGAAGATCCCGGCACGCCTGGGGTGGACTTCCCCGGTCGGCGGCTGGATACCCTGAGCCACCTGGCCTACGCGTACTACCGCGCCTCGGCCGGCACCACGGTGGCTTCCCATTTTCACCCACCCCTCAAACTGTATTGGTACAACGACGGCAACACGCCCACGAACCCCCAAGACGACACCTATGGCCTTTTGATTTACGAAGAGGTCTATCAAGATTGGGGCACCTTTACCCCCATTCCCGAAGACGTATGGGTGCAACGCACCATCGATTTGCGCCAGGCCGATTTCTGGATGTATTGCATGGATTGCGACCCCGGCCCGGGGACGGCCTCCGGCGCGGTCCAGAACTACGATACGAGCCTGCCGGAATGGCTGTCCGGGCCCGTAACGGGCCTGCCGGGCGATCCCACGCCTCCCGATTTGAGCCAGGGCCGGACCTATGTTCTGGGTGTGGAAGTCGGTGTGGGCTCCGGCTGGAACGGCGACGTGCGCATGTTCGTGGACGGTCTCCGCATCGCCTTTGGTCCCACGGATGACGTGCTGTACAACTTCGAGCCGGTTGCCCTGCAGGGCCGGGTGTACGAAGACCCCAACGGCGATGGGAACCTGGGCGATGGCATCGGTCGTCCCAATGTGCAGGTGCTTCTGTTCCAGGACGACGGCGACGGCCAGCCCGACGCGGGGGACCCGCTGCACGCGCAGACCACGACGGGCAGCGACGGCTCTTTCGCCCTGGGCGCGGCCCCCAATGCCACCTACTGGCTGGTGGTGGATTCCAAAACCATCGCCCCCAACGCCGGCTTCAACACCGGCTACGACCAGGGTGACGTGTGGGCCGAGCAAACCTACGGTCCCGCGGGGGCCTACTGCGCCAACCCCGACGGCCTGTTGGGTGCGGGCGACCCTTACGTGCGCACCTCGGCCGGGCCTTGCATGGGAGGGCGCCGGGGGAGCACCTCCGACGATGCCACCACCCTGGAAAGCGCGGAGCACATCGCCAAGGTGGTGGTTTCCAGCGCCGATGTGAGCGGCCTGGACTTCGGTTTCTCCTTCAACGTGGTGACCAACGTGAACGACCGGGACGACGACCCCGCTGCGGATCGCACCTGCCAGGGCTGCCTGCGCCAGTTCGTCCAGAACGCCAACGCCATCGCCGGGGCCAACGCCATGCACTTCGTGCCCACGGTGAGCACCAACGCCGGCGGCAGCGGCGGGGCCTGGTGGCGGGTGGACCTGCAACTCGGTGGCCTGCCCGTCATCCTGGACCACGACACCACCGTGGACGGCACCGCCTACGAATACGACGATGGCACCACCACGCGCGACACCAACCCCGGTCAGGTGGGCAGCGGCGGCACCGTGGGCGTGGATGCCGTCCCCTTCCCCCAATTCCAGCGCAAAGAGTTGGAAATCAACGCCAACGACAGCGACCCCTTCACCGTGGCCGGGAACGCCTCTCGCGTGGTGCTCCGCCACCTGAGCGTGTACAACGCGGACGACGCGCTCACCTTCAACGGCGGTTCGGGCACCGACCGGGTGGTGGAACACACCTTTGTCGGGCCTCGGGCCGACGGCACCGCACCCACCCCCGACGCGTTGAAGAATCAGGACTTCGGCATCCGGCAACGTTCACCTTCTTCGCCGCCGCCCGTGGGCCGGTACAACCTGATTGCCCGCTACAACCTGGTGGCCTACAACGGACGCAGCGGCATCCTGGGCATCCTCAACAACAGCGCCCTGCTGGTGGAATACAACGAGGTGGCCCACAACGGCTGGCGCTCCGACTCCCACGACGGCATCGATATGGACGGCGTCAACTCCGTGGTGCGCTACAACCTGGTGTACAACCAAACCACCGATGGCGGTTTCGACGGGGGCGGAAGCAACATCGAGGTGGGTTCCCGCTCCGCGGGCCAGCCGCCCACCAACACCCTCATCGAGAACAATACCAGTTACGGCGCGGCCCTGGCCGGCATCATGATTCGCAAGGGCGCCTCGGGCGTGACCGTGCGCAAGAACCTGGTGTACGGAAATACCGTGGGCATCTATGTGAACACCGAAGACCGTGCCGCCCACGGCAACACCCTGACTCAAAACCATGTGTACGACAACGCCCACCTGGGTATCGACCTGGCCAACCGCAGCCCCAGTGCACCTCCGGGGGACGGAGTCACGGCCAACGACGGCGCGCTGGACCCCGACCTGGGCAACCGGGGGGTGGATTACCCCATCCTAACCTCTGCGGTCCTGGTGGGCACCGATCTGCACCTGTGGGGCTACATCGGCAGCAACCGGGCCGCCCAATGGCTCAGCGGCACCTTCACCCTCGAGGTCTTCAAGGCCGACAACGACCCCGCGAACCAAGACGGCGAGGTGGAAGCCGGGGACGGCCAGCGCGTGCCCCACGGCGAGGGCGCCGAGTACCTGGGTTCCTGCACGGTGACTCTGGGGACCAACGGGGCCTTCGCCTGCACCATTACCGGCGTGAGCGGTCTGAGTCTGGGTGATGAAATCACCACCACGGCCACCGACGCGGACGGCAATACTTCGGAGTTCGGGCCCAACATTGCGGTCACCAGCGACCGGGGCGACGCGCCCGCGGGCTATGGCGATCCGGCCCACGGCGTGGTGGGCGGTCTGCACCTGGGCGCCGCGCCGCCCGACAGCGAAAACCCCGCGCTCCACGGCCCCAACGCGGACGGCGACGACCGAACGGGCATCGACGACGAAGACGGCGTGAGCACCCTGCCGCCCCTGCACCAGGGCATGACCTCCTACAGCCTGGATGTGCAGGTCACCAACAACACGGGCCGGGACGCCACCCTGGTGGGCTGGGTGGACTTCGACCGGGACGGCACCTTCGAGCCCGCCGAGGCCGCGAGCCAGACCGTGCCCAACGGCACCGCGGGCACCGTGACCCTGACCTGGAGCGGCCTTTCCGGCCTGGTGGCCGGCGATACCTACCTGCGCCTGCGCCTTTCCACCGACCCCAACTTGAACGCTTCGGCTCCCACAGGGGCCATGCGAGATGGGGAAGTGGAGGACTACGTCCTCACCATTCAGGCCGCCGCGGACCTGAGCATTTCCAAAACCGATAGCCCCGACCCCGTGACCGCCGGCAGCACCCTCACCTACGCCCTCACCGTGACCAACCACGGCCCCAGCGATGCCAGCAGCGTTACCGTCACCGACACCCTGCCCGCGGACGTCTCTTACCAGAGCGACACCTGCGGTGGCTCCGTGAGCGGCGCCACCTGGACCTGGAACGTGGGCAGCCTGGCGAACGGCGCCCATGCCAGTTGCCAGGTCACCGTGCAGGTGAGCAGCAGCGCCACCGGCACCCTGACCAACACCGCCCAGGTCAGCGCCACCACCCCCGACCCGAACACGGACAACAACACCGCCAGCGAAGACACCGCGGTGGCCCAGAGCGCGGACCTGAGCCTGACCAAGCGCGTGACGCCCACCACCGCGGAGCCCGGCGACACCGTGACGTTCACCCTCACCCTGCGCAACGACGGGCCTTCCGACGCCACCCAGGTGCAGGTGGAGGACCGCCTGCCCAACGGTTACACCTACGTCGTCGGCAGCATCGGCGGCGACCCCGGCAGCACCGGAGCGGTCATCACCCCCGACGAGAGCGCCGCGCCCATTCTGCGCTGGACCGTGGACCGACTGAACCCCGGGGAAAGCGTTGCCCTGACCTTCCAGGCCACGGTCCGGGCCGGGGAGCACCTCAACGTGGCCGAGATCACCGCGGCCGACCAACCCGACCCCGATAGCACACCGGGAAACTGGGACCCACGCGAAGACGATTACGCGACCGCTCAAGCAACCACCCTCTTCGACCCACCCGAGAGTTGGAAAACGGTGGACGATGACGGTTGGCCCCTGCTGATATGGCGAATGATATGGGTGAACAACAGCAACGCCACAACTTTGCGGGTGCAGATTTCGGACCCCATTCCGGCCAACACCCGCTACGTGCCCGGGAGTTTGACCTGCACCGGGCAGGGCGCCACCGTGGTGCACGTTTGCACCTACAATACAACGACGGGACACATTGAAGTAGAAGCCGACCTCGCGCCGGACCCGGGCGTGACCGATCCCCATGACGCGGCCCATGCGCTGGTCGTCTCCTTCCAGACCGAGGTAGAGGGAGCACCGGCCTACGTGGAAAACCAGGGCCTGGCCCATTGGGACGAGAACGGCGATGGCACCGTCGGCTCCGGCGACGCCAACGTGGACCACGACACCCCTGCCCTCACCGACGACCCCACCACGCCGGAGCCGGACGACCCCACCCGGGCCTATCCGCCGCCCCTGCCCAAGACGGGCTTCGCGCCGGGCCGGGTGACCCGCATCCCGGCCGCGCCGGCGCGGCTGCCTTACCAGAACCTGGGACCGGTGTGGGTGGAAATCCCCCGCCTGGGCGTGGAGGCGCCAGTCGTGGGTGTCGAGCCCACCGCGGACCTCACCTGGCTGACCGATGTGGCCTGGATGACCAACACCGCCTTCCCCGGCTGGCAGGGGAACAGCGTGCTCACCGCGCACAACTGGCTGCCTTCGGGCCTGCCCGGCCCCTTCGCGCAGATTCACACCCTGCGCTGGGGCGACATCATCCGAGTGCATGTGTACGGCACGGTGTACGAGTACCAGGTGCGGCAGGTGCGCTACGTGCCGCCCCATGCCACCTGGCCCCTGGAGCCGATAGACGACGGCTACACCTGGTTGACTTTGCTCACCTGTGGGCAATATGACGAAGCCACGGGCGGTTTCAAAAACCACGTGGTGGTGCGGGCGGTGCTGATAGGGAAAAAGTAGCGGCCATGAAAGCCGCTACTTTTCCGGCTACACCTGGCCCAGTTTGCTCACCTGCGGCCAGTACGACGAAACCACGGGCGGTTTCAAGAACCACGTGGTGGTGCGGGCGGTGCTGATGGGGAAAAAGTAGCGGCCATGAAAGCTGCTACTTTTCCGGCTACGCCTGGCCCACCCTGCTCACCTACGGCCAGTACGACGAAGCCACGGGCGGTTTCAAGAACCACGTGGTGGTGCGGGCGGTGCTGATGGGGAAAAAGTAGCGGCCATGAAAGCCGCTACTTTTCCGGCTACGCCTGGCCCACCCTGCTCACCTACGGCCAGTACGACGAAATCACGGGCGGTTTCAAGAACCACGTGGTGGTGCGGGCGGTGCTGATAGGGAAAAAGTAGCGGCCATGAAAGCCGCTACTTTTCCGGCTACGCCTGGCCCACCCTGCTCACCTGAGGTGCGTACGACGAGGCCACCGATGTTTTCAAAAACCACACCGTGGTGCGGATGGTGCTGGTGAAGGTGAAGTGGCAGCACAAAGGGGCGGCTTTGTGCCGCCCCTTTTTAGATACCGCGCTGGGGCGACCTCATCCGGGTGCACACCTACTACGGCACGGTGTACGAATACCGGATGCGGCAGGTACGGTATGTGACGCCCCATGCCACCTGGCCCCTGGAACCGGACGTAAAAAGGGCGGTTTGAGCCGCCCTTTCTCATTGCCATCCCGCTGGGACAACGTCATCTTGGTCATCCTTGCATCCGCATCCCAGGTACGTGTCCAGGCAGAGGACCGATGCGTCAAGGACAACCCGGTTTTTCCCTTTCCCCAAAGCATGGTAATATCACTTCGAACCCCGACCAGACCCTCATGGCGGCGACGGACCTTCTTTCCCCAGGAGCAAAACCATGACCCAGGTGGATGTACTGGAACGCCGGGTGCTCTTTGAAGGTCGAGTTTTTCGGCTTCGTCAGGACCGCATCCGATTGCCCAACGGCCGGGAAACCACCATGGATATCGTGGAGCATCGGGGAGCGGTGCTCATTTTGCCCATCGACGAAAAGGGGAACATCTGGTTCACCAGGCAGTATCGTTATGCAGTGAATCAAACCCTCCTGGAACTTCCGGCCGGCACCCTGGAACCCGAGGAGAACCCCCTGGTGTGCGCCCAACGGGAATTACGAGAGGAAATTGGCTTCATGGCCCTGGAATGGGCCTTCTTGGGAAGCCTTTACCCCGCACCGGGCTACACCACGGAGAAAATTGTCGCTTATCTGGCCCAACAACTCAAGCCCGCGCCGCTGGAACACGATTCGGACGAAATCATCGAACCCGTGGCCTTGCCCTGGCCCCAGGTGTGGCACATGGTGCGCGAGGGGGAAATCCAGGACGGCAAAACCCTGGCAGCCCTTTTTCTGGCCTTTCCCTATCTCCAAACCCTGGAGGCCAAGCCATGAAACGTGTTCTCTTGAGCCTGGCAGCGCTTCTCCTGTTCACAGGGGCCGCTCAGGTCCTATTCCCCCGGGCAGAAACACCGCCCCTGGAACGGGTGGCGCTGTTGCGCATGGAATTCTGGCCGGAGTTCGACCGTCCGGCCATGCTGGTCATCTACCGCATCACCCTGCCCCCGGACGCGACCCTGCCCGGGAGGCTTTCGCTACGCATTCCCACCCGGGCCGGACGGCCCCACGCGGTGGCCCATGCCCCTTCCCCCGATGAAACGCTCATCAACGCAGCCTACGAGTATCAAGGCGATGCCGGCAGTCCCTGGGCCTGGCTCCACATTCAGGTAGAGCAGCCCTATGTACAGGTGGAATACTACGACCCGGCTTTGGAAAAAGAGGGCACGCTCCGTTCCTTCGTCCACGAATGGCCGGGTGACCTGGAAGTGGACCGGCTCATCGTGCACGTGCAAAAACCCTGGAACGCAACGGACTTGCAGGTGCATCCACCCCTGGAACCCATTGGGGCCACGGACTTCGGCCTGGAGATGTACGAGAAGGACCTGGGGTCTCTGCCCAAAGGCACGCCCCTGCAAGTGGAAATCCGCTACCACAAACCCGACGAGGTCCTGACCGTGGAACACCTGGAAGCCCAACAAAAAGTGGGCCAGACGCCACCCGGCCCGGAAGCGAAACCGGATACGGGTTGGTGGAAGGCCGCCTGGAGCACCTACCTGCCCTGGGTGTTGACGGGCCTGGGCCTGCTGGTGTTGGGCATGGCAGGTTGGGTATGGTGGAAAGAACGGTCCCAACCGACCCGCGGTAGAAAACGCGGCCGCCCGGGTAAGGTCCGCGCCTGTCCCGTTTGCCACGCCCGGAGCCTGCCGGACGCCCACTATTGCCATCGCTGCGGAGCGCCCTTGGTATGAACCCCGACCTCGGTTCGGACCCGGCCCGACCGTTTCTGCACCGCCGCGGGCCACCGATGACCGCGGCGGTGCCTCTGTTCCTCATGGCCGTGCTGGCTTGGAAACTGGCCCGCCTCCGCCCCGACCTGGATACGATTTTCTACGGGGTCACCCTGGTATGGGGCCTGGGGTACGGTGTGTACATGCTCCTGGCTTATCGCGCCTTCCCCGAAACCCTTTGGGCCGGTACGGCTCTGGCCACCTTGCTCACCGGGTGGAGCCTGCACACCCTGGCCCTCATCCATCCGGGGTATGCCTTGCACCAGGCCCTGGCTTTTCTCTTGGGCGTGTTGGGCCTGTACGGCCTGGTGTTGGTTCGAAAGACCTGGAAGAGGTCCTTTTTCAGTACGCCGGTACTCCTCGGAGGGTATTTGCTCACCAGTGGGCTCATGGCGCTTACCCTGGCCATCGGAGTGCACCCTGGCGGACAACAGGTACGGTTGTGGCTGGGCTGTTGCGGCGTGTACTTCCAACCCGCGGCCTGGCACAAGGTGACCACCCTGGGCTACCTGGCCTGGGGTCTGGGGAGCGGCCTGGATGGTGCGTTCGGACAGCACGCCCGTTGGACCAAAAACGAACGATGGCGCTGGGTCTATCGGCATCGGCACCGCCTTTGGTGGGCCGGCCTGGCCCTGACCGGGGTACTCCTGTTCTTGCAAGGCGACCTGGGCAATCTGGCCCTCTTCCTGTTGATGACCGCAACGATGACCGCTCGATACGCCGAGTACCGCAAACACCTGCTTCCCGGACTGGGGCTTTTGTTGGTCTTGGGCGGGGCCTGGGCCTGGCGTCTCCCTCGCGTCCAGACCCGGCTGCTGGCCTGGCTGGCGCCCCAAACCGACCCCTGGGGTGCGGGTTATCAAATCCTCCAGGCGACAAAAGCCCTGCGCCGCGGGGCCTGGACGGGAACCGGACCCGCGCTGGCCCATCCGCAGCGGGTGCCCCTGGTGCACTCCGACATGTTCTACGCCGCGGTGGCCGAAATCTGGGGCTGGATGGGTGCGGCGGTCCTCCTGGGTGGCCTGCTGCTGGTGGTGTACTGGGCCTTCGTGGTGGCCCTCCGGGCCGGCCCTTCCACCGTCGCCGGAGGCACGGCCTGGGGCCTGGCCTGGTGGTGGGGCTTGCAAACGGCCCTGGTCGTGGGCGGCACCCTGCGCCTGTTGCCTTTCACCGGCATGCCCATCCCCTTTGCCGCCTACGGCGGCTCCGAGCTCACCGCCGCCTATCTGGGCCTCACGTTACTCATGGAAGCCTGGCACCATCCCGCGAACCAAGTGCCAGCCAACGAGGTCCGAGCCTTGCGCTGGGCCGTGCAAATCGTTACCGTCTTGTTTGCCCTGCTGCTCACAGTCCACGGCTTGTGGTTGTTGTGGTGAAACGGAGGAACTTCACCCTTTCCCAGTATGGACCAGCCTCGGAGAAAGAACAATGCGACGGGATTTCCGGGCTGACGTGCCCACAATTCCTCGGAAAAATGTGACATTTGACCCATAGACAGAAGAACCCCAAGGGGAGTATAATGCGGGGCGGCCCAGGGGAGGACGGGCTGCAATACAGGGTTTTGCGAAGCAACTCGGCGTCCCAATTGGAGGACCATACTTGGGAGGTGCATCCATGAATGAAAAAGGGTACTTGGTGGCCGTCATCGGAGCCGGCCCCGCAGGGTTGTACGCGGCTCGCGTATTGGCCCAAAAGGGGGCACACGTCGTGATTTTCAACCGGGACATCAAACCCGGCGGCCTGGCCGAATACGGCATTTACCACGACAAACACAAGATGAAGGCCGGGCTGCGGAAACAGTTCCACCGCATTCTGGACATGCCCGGCATTACGTACCTGGGCCACATCACCATCGGCCAGCAGGGCGACCTGACCCTGGACGACCTGAAGGAACTGGGCTTCCAGGCCATCCTGGTCACCACCGGCGCGCAGGGTACCAAATCCCTGGGCCTGCCGGGTGAGGATTTGGAAGGCGTGTACCACGCCAAGGAAATCGTCTACCACTACAACCATCTGCCGCCGTACAGCCAAATGGAATTCAAGATCGGCCGCAAGGTGGGCATCATCGGCGTGGGGAATGTAATGGCCGACATCGCCACCTACCTCATCAAGGACCTGAAGGTGGACGAAGTGTATGCCATTGCCCGCCGCGGTCCTTTCGAGGTCAAGTTCGACAAAAAGGAGTTCAAGCGTTTCGCCCACAACCTGGATGTACAAGACTTCGAAAAGGAAATCGAGCGCATTGCGGACCGCCTGCGCAAAGTGGGCCAGGACCCCGAAGAAGCCAAACGCTTCATTCTGGGCATGGCCGAGGGCGCGCCGGAGACGGGTTCACCCACGGTGTTCCGTTTCCGCTTCCTATCCTCCCCCAAACGCATCCTGGGCGACGAGCAGGGACGGGTGCGCGCGCTGGAACTGGAAGACACCGAACTGGTTCTGGAGAATGGGCGCACCAAGGCCAAACGCCTGGGCACCACCTACACCCTGGACGTGGACACGGTCATCTTTTCCATCGGCGACCGGGTGGACCCCAACTTCGGCCTTCCTCTGGAATGGAACGCGTACGCCACGAACCCCAACCCCCGCTTCCCGGTAGAAGGCACCTCTTATGAAGCCTACGACCCCGAAACGGGCCAGCCCATTGAGGGTATTTTCGTAGCCGGATGGGCCCGGCAGCCCAGCACAGGATTGGTCGGCACCGCGCGCAAAGACGGAGAAAACGCGGCCCAGGCCGTCTGGCAGTATCTCCAAACCCTGGAGCCTGTAGACGTGGACCTCGACGCGTTGCTCGAAACCATTCGAAAGAGGGTTCAGAAACCCGTCATCACCTGGGAAGACGTGAAGCGCTTGGAAGCCGTGGAACAGGAAGAAGCCCGACGCCGCGGATTGCCAGAATTCAAATTCGACAGCAACGAAGCCATGCTCCAGGCCATGGGCCTGCTGGAACACGCATAAAGAAGCCTCCATCGGGCCGCACCTTCTCCTTTACCTTTCGCATGGCTTCACCTCCGTGACGGACGAGGGGCGGCTTTGCCAGCCGCCCCTCGTCCGTTTTCCTGAACACACCCTTACCGTTGGCCCACTCGATACAGCCGCACCGAGCCGCGCGACCAGAGTACCGGCTCGCTCTTCACCCACGCTGGCGGCCCATGGCCGCACAAACGGCTTTCCCGCGCCGTCCACAGGACCGCATCCACCCGCCGGCGTTGCAACGCCTCCCGGGCCGCGGCCGGCGGCGCTTCGCACAACATCCAAATTACCCAGGCCCGTTCCTCGTCGGCATTGACCGTTTCGAAATCGTGCCCGTAAAACACCCGCTGCCCCGCAAAGGCCGGTACGTACATGCCCGTTACCGGCCCGGTGAGCACCCGGGTATCCACAGGAAGGTGGGTCCGCATCCAGACGAAGAGATCCGCCTCTTCCCGACTCAAGAAGAGCGGGCTATGGGGCAGATGGGCGTTGTACATGGCACCCACCAGGTACAGGCCCCAGGTGGGCGCCACCAACAGGGGCAGCAACCAGCGCGCCCAACGGGGCCAGGGATGCCGTGCGGCCACGGTCAGGCCAACCATAGGGATGGCCACGCCCAGCCACATACGACGCTGCAAAGCCAGGGGGGCCAAAGCCCACGCCCAACTGGAAAGCACCCAGAAGAAGGCCCAATCCTCTCGACGGCTCCGCCAGCCCACCACCACGCCCACCCACCAGGGGGCAAAAAGGAAAAAGGTGGTCCAGAAACCCATGATGGGCGTTCGGTTTTGCGCGTTCCACCCGGCCAGCCAGGGGTCCTGGCGGACGGCCCACAGCACGTATCCCAAATACGGCGCGGCGCCCAGGCCCAGTAGGGTAGCCACGGTCCAGGCGGCCCAGGGGGAACGGCCGTGTCGCGCTTTCTCCCACAGGCCCCACAGGCCCCAAGCCAGCCCGGCCACCAACACCCCAAAAGGAGCCACCAGCGCCATGCCCAGGCCCAAAAGCAAAAGTCCCAACCCGTACCCCCGACGGGCCTGCAACCACCGGGGCCAATGGGGATGCATGGCCACCACCAGCAGGACCAAGGCCCAGGGGAAGTGGGCGTTGAACAGGGCCGACAGAAAGGGGTATACTTCGGAAACTGCCAAACCCTGGAAAAACAAGAAACCCCACGCGTCCATGCCCACCGCGAAGACCCCCCAGGCCCAGGCTTTACGCCACCAGGGAGCGTTCCCGGACCAGGCCCGATACCACCATCCCAGGGTCAGTACCAACAGGGCCGCGCCGCTCAACCGGGCCAGGTGGTAAACCAGAGGAATGGGCCACCCCAGCATCCGGGCCAGGTGGCCCAGGGCCAGGTGAAAGACGAACAGCACCGCGGTGGGTTCGGCATCCGCGGTGTAAGGCAAGCGAAAGAGCCAGGCACCCCGGTACCCTTGCATCATTTTGGCCAGATAAGACAGGTTATCGGGCAGGTTATAAATCACCCCGATGAAAACCCGGCCTTGATGCATGCCCGCCCAGTACAAATAGACGTAAGGCACCAGAATGGTTGCCAGCAACCCAAGCACCAGCAACAGCGCCAGGGACCCATCCCTGGAAGCGTGCCCGTTTGCGTTGGTACCAGACTTCATAGAGCACTCCCGAAACGCAGGTTGTAGATGGAGGGGATGGGAACAGGAAGCATCCGGTCTCCTTATACCATCCTTTTCTTTCCAAAAAAGACCGGAGTGCCGCTGCTAAAAAAAGCATTCCGTGGTAAAGTGGAAGGAAGAAAGCCTTTCCCGCAAGGAGTGCTTATGTCCCGAATCGACCTGGGGCCGGTGGACATCCTCACCGTGGCCCTGGCACGACGAGAACCTGCTTCTTTCTATCTGCAAGGACGCATCGGTGCCCGCCAAATCACGGTGGAACTCAGCCTGGAAATGCTGCAAGCCCTCACCACAGGCATCCCCGAGTTCCTGGCCGAGGTCCATGAGCGCTATCCCCACCTGCCTCCCGAAGGCCACAGCGTGGAAGAGGGACAAATGGGGCTGTTTCCACCCCTGTCCCCGCTGTTCCGGGTAGGCACCGTGGGTCTGGGTTATGACCCAGAAAACGACCTGGTGGTGTTGGAACTACGGGAACAGGTGGCCCGGGAACAAAGGGGTTCCCCTCGTACCGTGCGCTTTTGGTGCACCCGAGACCAAGTTCTGCAACTGGTGCTGTGGAGTATGGAAGTGTTGCGCAGCACCCTGCCCACATGTCCGCAATGTGGGCAAATCGTTGAAGACCTGGAGACCCACATCTGTCCCCGCAAGAACGGGCACAACGCAACCTCATGAAAAACGGGCGGTCAGGTGACCGTTCGTTTTCGTTCTCCAACGGCTCCCCGTCAATCCAGTTCGGGATACGGTTCGTCCTTGGGCACGGTGGCATCCAAAAGGGCCAGTTTCCGGGCCACGTCCTTCCATTGCACCGGTGAAAGGCCCAATTTTTCCCGCAAGGCTTCCGGTTCCATGCCGTTGCGCCAATCCCGCAGAGCAGCCGTCCACCGACACACCACGAAGGAAAGCCGGCGCTCCAGGCCCGCGGCCTTGCCCAGGTTTTCCAGCACGTACTCCACGTTACGGGGTGACCAGGGGAAGAGCCGGTCCACAATCGCGTACCGCTTCCGGTACGCTTCGAAGGCCGGCACCCACGCGTGAGGCAGGGCCAGACGCCGCTCTTTGTACCGCTGGCTGGGTTTGGGATAACGCACGAACAGATACGGCCCTTGCGGCCCGTCCAGCACCAGGTGCTTCGTCCGCAGGCCGAGCACTTCCCCTTTTTTCATGCCTGTGGCGTAAAGCAGGGTAAACAGGGTGTAAGGCCGCGGGTCCGCCTCGGCGCCGGTCCACAAAGCCTGGGCGGTTTCCAGCACCGTGTACACTTCTCGGGGGAAGAGGGCGCGCGGCGGCGCGGTGGTCACCGAACGCTGCACCAGACGCTCGGCCGGGTTGGCCTCGATGACGCCGTACTTGTGCAACCACCGGAAGAAAGCCTTGATGCTGGTAATGCGCCGGGCCAGGCTCTTGGGACTGCACGGCACCCCGCGCCGATACTGAAGCCACTCCAGAAAGCCTTCCAGGTCCTGGAGGCGGATCTGCCCCACGGGCCGTTCTGGCGAAAGGAAAGTGGCCAGAAGCCGCAAATCGCTCACGAAACCTCGAATTGTATACGGCGAACGGCCCTCTTCCTCCAAATACTTCTCCCACACACCCAGCGTGGGTGCAATGGGCGTTTCCGCAGTCACGGGCAGAAAGCGGGTTCCCTCGTCCATGGGCACGCTCCTTATCAACCCTGAGAGGCTCGACCCTACCATACTACGAGCAACGCCTGCGAGTTCGACGCCAAACCCGGTTTACACCGCGGGAGATGCCACCCCGGGCCGAGCACGACGCGTCCGCGAAGCACGTTCCCGCTCCCGAGGCGGATGCAAAGCCCGGCTCAAGGCCTCTTCGACATGGCGCACGGGTACGATGTCCAATTCCTCCCGCACACTTTTGGGCACATCCACCAGGTCTTTCAAGTTGGGTTCGGGGAGCAACACCGTCTTGAGGCCCGCCCGATGGGCGGCCAGCACCTTTTCCCGAATGCCACCCACGGGAAGCACCCGTCCCTGCAAGGTGATTTCCCCGGTCATGCCTACGGTGTGGCGTACTTTGCGCTCCGTCAACGCCGAAAGCAGGGCGGTCAGCAGAGCCAGGCCTGCACTGGGGCCGTCTTTGGGCACCGCGCCCTCGGGTACGTGGATGTGCAAATCCCGCTTCTCGAACAGGTCCGGCTGCAAGCCGTATTGCCGGGCGCGCGAACGAATGAAGGACAGCGCGGCCTGGGCCGACTCTTGCATGACCTCCCCCACCTGACCGGTGATTTGCAAATTCCCCTTGCCTTCCATCACCGCCACTTCCACGGGCAGCAGGTCACCCCCGGCTTCGGTCCAGGCCAGGGCCAAAGCCACACCCACGGTGTCTTCTTTCACCAGAGCATCCAGGTGGAAGTGCTGAGGCGGCCCCAATAACATTTCCACCCAGCGAGGCGTGATGCGGGTGGGGTATCGGCGGCCTTCGGCCTTGCGACGGGCAATCTTGCGACAAATGCGGCCGATGGTGCGTTCCAAGTTGCGCACCCCGGCCTCGTAGGTGTATTCCCGAATGATACGACGCAAAGCCGCCTCGGTGAACGTGAGTTCACCCGGCTCCAGGCCGCTTTCCTCCAACTGGCGGGGGATGAGGAAACGCCGGGCGATTTCCACCTTTTCCTCTTCAATGTACCCGGGGAACTCGATGACCTCCATCCGGTCCAGCAAAGCCGGGGGAATGGTGCTCAAGGTATTGGCCGTGGTGATGAAGAGCACGTTGGAGAGGTCGTAAGGAATCTCCAGATAATGGTCGGAAAAGGCTGCGTTCTGTTCGGGGTCCAGCACCTCCAGCAGTGCGGACGCGGGGTCACCCCGGAAATCGGTGCCCAGTTTGTCGATTTCGTCCAGCATGAACACGGGATTGACGGTACCGGCCCGCTTCATGGTCTGCAAAATGCGGCCAGGGAGCGCGCCGATGTACGTACGCCGATGGCCGCGAATCTCGGCCTCGTCCCGCACACCGCCCAGGGAAACCCGCACGAACTCCCGGCCCAGGGCCTTGGCGATGGACCGGCCCAGGGAAGTCTTGCCCGTACCCGGCGGCCCCACGAAGCACAGGATGGGCTGCCGGTTGCGTTTGGGCTTCAGGGAGAGCACCGCAATGTGTTCCAGAATGCGCTCCTTGGCCCGGGGCAGGCCAAAGTGGGTTTCGTCCAAAATCCGGGCCGCGCGGCGAAGGTCCAGGTTGTCCTCGGTCTTCTTGGTCCAGGGCAGTTCCAAAATCCACTCGATGTAATTGCGCACAATGCCCACCTCGGGCGACATGGGCGGCATCTGGCTCAGGCGCTCCCATTCCCGCAACGCGGTCTTGCGGGCCTCCTCGGTGAGTTCGGCCTTTTCGATGCGCTCCCGAAGCGCGGACAGTTCCTGCTGCCAGAAATCCCCCTCACCCAATTCGCTTTGAATGGCCCGCATCTGCTCCCGCAGGTAGGCTTCCCGCTGGGAACGCTCCATCTCTTCCCGCACCCGGTTCTGGATGCGGGCCTCCAGTTGCAAAACCTCGATTTCTCGCGCCAAATCGTGCAGTACCCGGCGCAGCCGTTGGGTCACGTCGGTGGTGCTGAGCAGTTCCAGCAAATCCTGATAGGTAAGACGCAACACCCCTGCAGCCACCATGTCGGCCAGTGCGCCGGGGTCGTTGATGTCGTTGGCGATGTCCAACACTTCCATGGGCAGGTGGGCCATTTGCACCACCTGTTCCAGTTTGTGGCGCAAAGCCCGTTCCAAAATCTCCGCCTCATCTTCCCGAAGCCGCTCTTCCAGAGGCTCCGCTTCCACCAGAAAGAAGGGCTGTAATTGCACCCAACGCAGCACCCGCACCCGACGCCGACCCTGCACCACCAGGGTGTAAATGCCTTCTTCGGTCATTTGCGGCTCGCCCAGCACTACTTCCACGCCTACGGTGTGAAAGTCCCTGGGTTCGGGATATTCCACCTCTGGATCCAATTGGGGAAGGGCAATTAACGTGCGGGTCGAGGACATGGCCGCATCCACCGCGGCCTTGGAAAAGGGACGCCCCACCGCGATGGGCGCCACCATACCGGGGAACACCACCATGCCCCGCAGGGGCAGGACGGGCAGAACCAACGTCCCCTTTTCGTTCAAAGGAGTGTCGGGAATTTCCGAAAGCAATTGATGCTGGGTTTGCAGAAAGCGTAACATCTGGCGCCAATCGGCAGGCGGTTCCCAATCTTCCGGGAACACGTCACCCGTTTCCACCAGGTACGGCCAGAAGGAGCGTTGCATGGTCCGTTCCTCTCCCGTTCAACGAATTTTTGCAAAAGGAAGGGCGCATGGGAAGGCCCTTCCTCGCATCCCACTTCGGTATTTATCGGCCGGGCTTATGATAGCATAAACCGTCACCGAAGGCTATACGCAAACAAGAGAGGGATAATGTACACAGCGGCTTGGCTGCTGCGTACATTTCTTATTTGCGCGCTTGATTCCCCAAAGATGACCCGTTAGAATTAAGGCCGGATGCGGGCGTAGCCAAGTGGTAAGGCAGCGGCCTTCCAAGCCGCCATGCGCGGGTTCGAATCCCGTCGCCCGCTCTGTACGGGGATGGTGGGCCATCCTCGGCCCCATCCCCGTTTTGGCTCCAAGAAACGCGTCGGGTAGAGGCATCCTCGTGTGGGCCCGTAGCTCAACGGTTAGAGCAGGCGGCTCATAACCGCTTGGTTGGGGGTTCGAGTCCCTCCGGGCCCATGCCACCCTCAGGGGCAGCGCAGGTCTGCCCCTGTTCCTTTTTCGGCTCCCAAAATCCGCCGCTCCCCGGCAATGGGGACAGCCCTCATACCCTCGGCAGGGCAATGCCCTGCTGGCCTTGATACTTTCCCTTCCGGTCCGCGTAGGAAACCTGACATGCTTCGTCGGCTTCCAGGAAAATGACCTGGGCAATGCCTTCATGGGCGTAAATGCGGGCCGGCAAAGGTGTGGTGTTGGAAATCTCGATGGTGATGTACCCCTCCCATTCCGGCTCCAAGGGGGTCACGTTGACCACGATGCCGCATCGGGCATACGTGCTTTTCCCCACGCATAAGCACAGCACCCCTCGCGGCACCCGGAAATACTCCACCGAACGTGCCAGGACGAAGGAGTTGGGCGGTATGGTGCACACAGGGCCTTTGAAATCCACAAAAGAGCGTGGGTCGAAATGCTTGGGGTCCACCACCGCGGAATAGGCATTGGTGAAAATCTTGAACTCATCCGCGACCCGAATGTCGTAACCGTAGGAGGAAAGCCCGTAGGAGATGACACCCTGACGGACCTGACGGTCCTCGAAGGGCTCGATCATGCCGTGTTCCAGCGCCATGCGGCGTATCCAGGCATCGTTCTTCAAACCCATGAAAGACCTCCTTTTTCGTTGGGTCGTCCCAGCCGTGCAGAACGGGGAAGAAAGCCGCGCCCCTCCTGCCGGTTCCAAGGCAGCCCGAGAGGCACCCTCAACTCAACCCTCGTGTTGCCTTTCCCCTTCCAGGGGAAGAATCTCCACCACCACCGATTCGCGTTCCACCACCTGACCGGGGGATGCAGCCACCCGTTTTACCACACCGGGAAAGGGAGCCTGAAGACGAAATTCCATTTTCATGGCCTCCAGCACCACCACCACCTGCCCCTGGGAAACCCGCTCCCCCTCCTGCACACGAATCTCCCGCACCTGGGCAGGGACGGGTGCCCGCAAGCGTCCGTCGCCCGTCCCGGAGGGGCCCCCGCTCCGTTTTGGACGACCGCGGGACGGCTCCAGGAACCAGACCCGGCCCTGAGTGCCTACCCACACCCCTTCTTGGGTTTCGGCCACCCACAGGGTGTACCACGTTGCCCCTTGACGAAAGGCCAGCCGGGGGCCCTCCCACCGCACCGCATCCACTTCGACCGCCCAATCGCCCACTTGCAATCGGAAACCGCCGCCGACCAGTGGCGTGATTTCCACCGGCACCTGGGTGTCCTTCCATTTCCACTGCATGATGAACGGCTCTCCGTAAACCCTTCAAAGGTGGTTTTATGGACGCATCGAGCCCATTGACTTGGACAGCGGTTCAGCAAAAATTGGCGGATTTCCCCAAGCACAAGCCGGATACGGTTGTGCATGGGCTTTATCCATCATAAACGCAGGTCGGGCCGCCTGTCAAAAAACCCGCAAGGGACCTCCATTGGACCCTCCAACTGCGCCAGGGAGGCATCGCGTCCGCGGGGATGCAAAGGGTATGGGGTACAATGAAAGGGTACTTTTGTGGCGAGGACGGTCCTTTCCGCTTCGCCTATGGCCAAGCCCCTCGCGAAGGCATCGTATCGAACCATGACCCGCACCCACCCATCGCCCACGCGAAAACGCGCCCCCCGCACCCCTGCCGCCTTGTGGCAACGCTGGGCCGCAGGGGCCCGTCCCCCTTTCCTGGCCTGGGGCCTGCTTCCCGGGTTGTGGGGTTTGTGGACCTGGGCCGCCATGCGAGGGCACCTCGCGGCCTGGTTCGTGGGCACCTGGGCCTTCCCCTTCCATTTTTGGGTGCTGCAAAGCGGATGGGCCATGTGGCGACGCACAACGGCGGAGGCCTTCCGCCGGGGGAGCCAGACCCTGTTGGTGGCCCTGCTCACCCTGGGCATGGCCGCACTGGCAGGTCGCCTTCTCCCGGAACCCCACACCACCCCCTGGGTCCAGTCTCTGCCCTGGAACCTGCTCCTGATGTGGGGTATGGCCTGGCTCATGGTCCTGCTGCTGCCCTGGTGGTGGGAAGCCCTCCCCCTGGCCGGGGTGCTGTGGACCTGGGGTATTCTGGGCCCCTTCTGGCTCGCCGGACTGCTCCTGGCTGGGGGGCAACTGCTGCCCGGACTCACGGCTTTCTTCAACGGCCTGGCCGGCCTCCTGGGCACCTGGGGGCTGTACCTCCTGGCCCTGGGCTGGGTTCGAATAGCGCCCCAAAGCCCCTTCCGCCGCGGGTGGGCCGGGTTGCTGGTCCTCCTGGCGGTGCTCAGCGCAGGTGCCTCGCTGGGCATCCAGCAATGGGGGCCTGGCTCCCTTTCCCAGACCGGCCCGGTCTCCTCCGCCAAAACCGCCACACCAACCCCGACGTCCGTCCCCAAGACC
>JALWJZ010000015.1 GCA_026996855.1 Anaerolineales bacterium | reverse complement strand
ACGAGGAACTGCGCGGAGGTGACATGACCAAAGCCGCGGTGCTGAGCATGGTTCCCAGGCTCTGGCTCAAGTTGCTCAAACTGCTTCCCAGGCTGCGCGAGGCACCGCTGAGCATCTCACCCGGCGAAGCCGAAGGTCCGGGCGACGCGGTCTTCCCACCGGGGCCAAAGGTGTGGGAATAACCTCGGCTCCCAGGCTGATACCATGGCGGCGAACCGGCCACCGGCTGGCGGTGCTCCCGTTGCAGCGCCTCCAGGCGCTTCAGGAAGGCCGTTTCCACACCCAGCGCGATGGCATAGGGTAGGTAACGTTCCAGAATCTCCTGGCCGCGCGCCACGTCCACTTTGTCCAGGCGGCGCAAATAGCGCTCGAAGGCCCGCCATTTGGCCGCCTCTTCCGCGCCTTTCCGGGTTTTGCGGGACATGAATTGCCCCACCACAATCAACCCAGTACCCAAAACCATGAGGGTCGCGGCCAGGCACCAGAAAGTGGATACCCAATCCCCCACCAGGGGCACCAAAAGCATGACCATTAGCACGGCGACGAAATCCAACAAGAAACCGAAGACCAGGTACATCTTGCGCACCCGCCCCGGGTGGTGGGGAAACAGCCCGAGTTTCTTCGCTTCCTCGAAAATGGCATTCACCACCGCGGTTCCTTTTGAAGACCCCATGAGATGCTTCCAGTCGCTCAACCGCTTCTCGCGAGCACCTTCGAAGAGCCGGGAAAGAAGCACCTTTTCGAAATCGCGCAAAGGCACCGAACGCCCCGTGAGGCGAAACTCGAAATCCACCCCATCAAACCCTGCGATTTCCCGGATGACCAGGTAACCCCTTCGGGCCAGGTCGAACAAGGTGGCCAGAATCTCCTTGATACCCACCCGCTCGTCCACCACTGCGCCCACCAGGGCTGGCGGCAGGTCCGAAGGCGGTTCGGTCAGATATTCGGCAAAGACCTCGGTGTGCGGGTCGCGACCCTTGAGGTACCAGAGTAGGTACAACCCCACGACCCCTAAAACCAACAAGCCCCCCGACAGCACCACAAGGGCCAGGTTGACGATGGGCTTCCAGGTTTGCTCCCAGCGGGCCTGTCGCTCCCGGGCCGCGGCCTCGGCGTCGGCCTGGGCCTGCCAGGGTGCGGGGGTCCCGGCCACCACCCCTGCGGGCCATTCCACCCGCACTTCAAAAGGAACATTGGGGGGGATTTGCTTTTCGGCCACGAAGCGCACGGCCCGCTCGTCGATACGCTCGATGCGCGCGGGGACGAAGTACGCCTCGGCATGGCGAATGGGGCCGGGCGCGTAGACTTCCACGGCGGACTCCAGCACCGGGCCGTCCCGTTCGGGGAAGACGGCCTGCCACCACAATTGCTCCCCGTTTTCATAGAAACGCAACGCGCCTTCCACTTTGTAACGCACCACAAAGGTCCGGGTGGTATCCGACACCGGCTCGAAGAACCAGCGTACGGTCACCCGTTCGGGGGTCTTTGCAAGGACGAAGGCGCGCGGCTCGCCACTGGAGCCGGGCCGATAAGGTCCCAGGTCGTCGGAGACCTGAATCTCGCGAATGCCGGTGGTGTAACGAGTGTTGATGGTGCGGAAGCCAAAGCGGAAGGGACCGCCTTCGAAGCGAACCCGGATGCGCTCCTCCACCTCCAGAGTTCCGTCCCGGGCCACCTTCAGTACCACATCGATGCGTTCCCAAACGACCCGTTTTTCCCCTTGGGGGAGAGCCTGGAAACCGAGATTGGCTTCCGCTTCCCCTGGGGCCATGACCATGGAAACCCTTAGAAAACGCGGTACGGCCTCTCCGGCTCCCGTGTTGGGCACGGCTCCGGCACCCAACACGGCCAAAACCAGGGCCAACAAGGCCAACCACATGTATCGACGTTCCATGCCGGTTCTCCCTGGGTGACCAAACATGCGGACATTAACGCAATTTCAATGCTGCGACATCCCGTCTTTCGGTACAATCATAGCGCCGTATCTTCATTGTACCCTGCAAGCCACGGAATGGTGACCGAACCCCTTTTGACGGAGGCGCAGGACAACATGCAAGAAGGCAGGACCCGTGGCACGGCCACGCTCATTTTGCGCGACAAAACCTACACCGTACCCGCGGGCATCACGGTACGGCAGGCCATTCAAAAGGCCGGGCTGGTGCCCGAATCGGTGCTGCCCACCCGGGACGGCGAACTCATTCCCGAGGACGAACGCGTGCGGGACGGGGACGTGATTCACCTGGTCGCGGTGATTTCAGGAGGATGAAGACCATGCGGAAGTGTCGTAAATGCGGTCAGCGCGCGGTGGTGTACATGCGCCAGCATCGGCTGGCCCTGTGCAAGGAACACTACATCGAATGGTTCATCGAGCAAACCGCGCGCACCATCCGCAAATACCGCATGTTCACCAAAGAAGACCGGGTACTGGTCGCGGTATCCGGGGGAAAGGATTCCCTGGCCCTGTGGGACGTGCTCTGGCAACTGGGCTACCAGGCCCATGGCCTGTACATCGGCCTGGGCATCGACGGTGGCATTGGGTATTCCGACCGGTCCCGGGAAGCGGTGGAGACCTTCGCCCGAGAACGCAACCTGCACTTGATTGTGGAAGACGTACCCACCCAGTATGGCGAAGGCATCCCGGAAATGGCCCGACGCACCCGCCGGGGCCGCGGCAAACCCTGCTCGGTGTGTGGCCTGGTCAAGCGCCACATCATGAACCGGGTGGCCCGGGAAGGCGGTTACACCGTGCTGGCCACGGGCCACAACCTGGACGACGAAGCCGCGGTGCTCTTCGGCAACGTGATGACCTGGCAGGTGGGTTATCTGGCCCGGCAACACCCTGTGCTCCCGGCCCGGGATGGCCTGGTGAAGAAGGTCAAACCCTTCTTCCGCTTTTACGAGCGGGAAACCGCGGCCTACGCCCTGCTTCGGGGCATCCGCTACGTGTACGACGAATGCCCCTTTGCCCAGGGCGCCAAGTCCATTTACTACAAGGAACTCCTCAACAAACTGGAAGAAGAGCGACCGGGGACCAAACTGCAATTCTTCCTGGGCTTCTTGCGGGCCAAAGAGCAAGGGGCCTTTGCCCCGGTGCAGGAAGAAGTGGACGAAGAACTCCACGCCTGCGAAGTGTGCGGACAACCCACCACCGCACCGGGCCGTTGCGCTTTCTGCCGTTTGGTTACGCCCGGAGAGCCGGTATCCAAACCGGCTTTGATTGCGCCGCCCCTTACCACCCCCTCTGTCGTCTCGGAAACCGCGTCCGAAACGGGAGCGAGGGGGACCGTCACATGACAAATGTCATGTGGCAACTTGGGTGAACCCGGAAACCGCGTCCGAAACGGGAGCGAGGGAGACCGTCACATGACAAATGTCATGTGGCAACTTGGGTGAACCCGGAAACCGCGTCCGAAACGGGAGCGAGGGAGACGCCAAAATAAACAAGTCCCCCCACAAGGGCGTCCCAATACGGCTGGAGAGGGGCACCCATCACCAACCCATGCCCTACTTCTATGCATGGGTCACCATAAGGAGGCTGACGATGTCGTGGACCGTCGAACAATTGGAAAAACGACTTCGGGAATTGAAAGCCCAGCGCAGAGAAGGCGTGCTGGATGCCAAAGCCTATTATCGGGGTTTGCTGGAACTGGCCGTGGAACTCGCCCAATCCCTCATCGACGAACTTAACATAAACGGACATATGAGTGCGGAAGACATCCGCAAACAAACCCCTTTGGTTTTGGCCTTTTTGGAAGATCAAATCGCCCGTTTCCGGGCCCGCGAGGATGCACGCACATAGAAGGAAGAAAGCAGGCGGCCGGGTGGGGCCGCCTGCTTTCTTCTAATGCACCTTCTCCAGTCCCACGGTCACTTCGCCGCCATCCAGGGTAAAGGTGGTGGTCGGCACGCCCTCGGGCACGCCTTCCACCACCTCCACGCCCAGCACCTCGGCCAAAATGGCCTCCCGATACGCCTGCAAGGCCTGTCGAACCTGGGGCGACGACACGTTCACGTACAGCCGGATGCGGTCCGTCAGTTCCAGGTCGGCCTCCTTGCGCAGATTTTGCACCTGGTGGATGAATTCCCGCACCCAGCCTTCCTGGAGGAGTTCGGGCGTCAGCCTCGGGTCCAGGGCCACCACGTAGGGGCCGTCCTGCTCTACCGCGTATTCGGTGGCGGGCTTGAGCCGCACCTCCACCTCGTCGGGCTGGATGGTGTACGTCTGGCCATCCACTTCCACGGTGAAGGGCTCCCCGGCCAGAACCCGATGGGCCACCTGAACCGGGTCCAACGCCAAAATCGCCTGCCGAATCTTGGGGAAAAGGGCTTTGTACTTCTGTCCCAGTTGCTTGGGCAGGGGATGAATGACGTACTCGCCCAATTCGTCGGGGAAATCCAACAGGCGAATGCGCTTCACGTTGAGTTCCTGAGCCATCACGTTCAGGTAAGGGCGCACGGCTTCCCGTTCTTTGATGCGGCCAATGGCCACCAGGGCTTCGGCCAGGGGCTGGCGCAATTTGATGTTGCGCTTTTCCCGCACCGAACGCCCCAATGAGGTCAAACGAATGACCAGGTCCATGGTGCGGTTCAGTTCTTCGTCAATGGCCGCTTCGTCGGCCTGGGGCCAATCGGTCAGGTGCACGGAAAGGGGCGCGTCGGGGTCTACCGAGCGCACCAGGTTTTGGTACAGCACCTCCGCGATAAAGGGCACGCTGGGCGCCAGCAGGTGGGCCAGGGTGACCAGGACCTCGTACAAGGTGGCATATGCGGCTTCCTTGTCCGCATCGGCTTCGGACTTCCAGAAGCGGCGGCGATTCAGGCGCAGGTACCAGTTGGACAGATACCGGTCCACGAATTCCTGCACCGGCCGGGTGGCCCCCACCGCGTCGTAATCTTCCAGGGCTTCGCTCACCCGTTTCACCAACCAATGCAACCGGGAGCGCAACCACCGGTCCATCGTGGTAAAGGCCCGTGGGCGGTCCGACCGAGGCGTCCACCCGTCCAGGTTGGCATAGAGCACGAAGAAGTGGTAGGAGTTCCACAGAGGCCGCAGGAATTTGCGCACCGATTCGGCCACCAGGTTGGCAGAGAAACGCCGGTCGTCTCCAGGTGGGGCCACGGAGAAGAAGTACCAGCGGGTGGCATCCGCGCCATGCACCGGAATGACCTCCCACGGATTCACCACGTTGCCCTTGGATTTGGACATCTTCTCGCCCTTTTCGTCCAGAATCAAACCCAGGGAGATCACGTTGCGATAACTTTCACGCCCAAAGAGCAACGTGCTGATGGCGTGGAGGGAATAGAACCAACCTCGGGTCTGGTCCACACCTTCGCAGATGTAATCCGCGGGGAAGGTCTCCCAAAACTCCTTTCGATGCTCGTAGGGGAAGTGCCACTGGGCCACGGGCATGGCACCGGAATCGAACCATACGTCGATGACTTCGGGATAGCGGCGCATGGTCCCCTGACGGCACGCGGGGCAGGGGAAGGTGATTTCGTCCACGTAAGGCCGGTGCAAATCCAGGTCCGCGAGTTGGTGCCCGACGCGGGCCTCCAGGTCGGAAACGCTGCCCATGCATTCCTCATGGCCGCACGCGTCGCACTTCCAGATGGGCAGGGGCGTACCCCAGTACCGAAAACGGCTCAAGGCCCAGTCCACGTTGTTGGCCAGCCAGTTGCCGAAACGACCGTGCTTGATGTGGGCCGGAACCCAACGGATGCGCTCGTTGAGTTCCAGGAGTTTGTCCTTGAACCGGCTGGTGGCGATGAACCAGGAACGCCGGGCGTAGTACAGCAAGGGCGTCTGGCACCGCCAGCAGTGGGGGTAATTGTGTCGGTAGGTTTCCACCTTGAAGACCAGGCCCCGGCGCTTCAAATCCTGGACGATGTGCCGGTCCGCGTCCTTGACCCACATCCCGGCCCAGGGCTTGACCGCGTCCACGAATTTCCCGTCCTCGTCCACGGTCAAAAGCACGGGCAGGTCGTACTTGCGGGCCATTTCCATGTCTTCCGCGCCGAAGGCCGGGGCCATGTGGACCAGCCCTGTACCCTCTTCCAGGGTGACGAACTCGCCCAGCACCACTTCGTAGGCCCGTTTGCCCTCGGTGGGGAGGAAGGTGTACAGCGGCCGGTACTTGCGGCCCTCCAAATCCCTCCCGGAAAAGCGGGCCACCACCTGCACCTTGTCCTTCTTGGAAAAAACGTGGGGCATCCGCTCTTCCGCCAGGATGAGGTATTCCGTGGTGCCGTCGGGCTTTTCCCGGGCTGCTTTCACGTAGGTGTATTCGGGATGCGCGGCCACGGCCACGTTGGCCGGCAGGGTCCAGGGGGTCGTGGTCCAGATGAGCAGGGCCGTATCCGCCTCGTCTTCCAGGGGAAGGCGCACATACAGGGAGGGGTCTTCCACCTCTTTATACCCCAGGGCCACCTCATGGTCGGCCAGGGGCGTGCCGCATCGGGGACAGTAGGGCACCACCTTGTAATCCTGATACAACAGGCCCCGGTCCCAGAAATTCTTGAGAATCCACCAGATGCTTTCGATGTACTCGTTGTGGTACGTGACGTAAGCCTGCTCCAGGTCCACCCAGTAGGCGATGCGCTCCGTCAGGCGTTCCCAGTCCTTGATGTAGGTGAACACCGACTCCCGGCACAGGCGGTTGAACTCGGCCACGCCAAAGGCTTCGATGTCGTGCTTGGATTTGAACCCCAACTTCTTCTCGATTTCCAGTTCCACGGGCAGACCGTGGGTGTCCCATCCGCCCCGACGGACCACCTGATAGCCCCGCATGGCCCAAAAACGGGGGAAGATGTCTTTGAAGACCCGGCTGAGCACGTGGTGGATGCCGGGCCGGCCGTTGGCCGTGGGCGGACCTTCGTACAGAACGTACTTGGGCCTCCCTTCCCGTTGCTGCACTTGTTTGCGGGGCACGTCGTGGGCCTTCCAAAACTCGAGCACTTCTTCTTCCAGTTTTGGGAAGGAAACCTTGGGCGAAACGGGTTTGAACATGGCGCACCTCCCGTTAGGCGGTATACGACAAAATTGCACAGCGACTTTCGAATTCGGCTTACTCGGTGAAAAGGAGTACCCTCCGACGAGGCTCTGCCTTAGAGGGTGTTTGCGAAGGTGCTTCGCACCTTCGCAAAAAGAAAGAATTCAACAAATGCGTCTCTAAGCCGAAACTTGCGTGATTGTCTGGCGGCCGCTCTCTGTTGTAATGTAATAGTTATCGAAAGCCCTTCGGGTTTTCAAACGCCTTCTTAAACGAAAAGTCTCCCGTCCAGGGACGGGAGACACAGAATTCCCGCGGTACCACCCTGGTACTGGCAAGGCCTCGTCTCCGGCCGTAGGAGCGGCCATTGCCAGCCCTCGTTCCGGGACGGCCCCACAGGGTGGTGGTCAGGGGCTTATCCCGGCGCCCGGATAACGGCGGGCGTACCCGGCTTCCCTACTGAGGACCGAAACCCACACTGACGGTATTTTTCTTCGGTCCCGTTGGGGTCGCGGCTCCGGAGGGATGTCGGCCTTCCCGAAGGCACCCGGCTCCCACCTGCCCCGGGCTCGCTGGACCTCTTGGGCAGGGCCGACGTGTCTCCTTCACCGCCTTTTGCCGTTCAAAGGCAATTCCAGGTGCTTTTATTATCCAAAACTTTCCCAAATCGTCAAGGCGAAAAAACTCGCGCGCAGGCCAGGCCTTTCGTTCACACACCCTCTGCATTGGGCACACCCAGAAGCCACAGGGCAAAGGCCAGGTTGTCGTAGGCGGTGATGGCGTAATTGTCCCAGAACACGCACGTCCCCACCGCGAGGAAACGGCCCCGGCCGTGGGCCACCTGCGCGGCCAGCACCCGGGAACCGGAAGGCGATACCGCGGTTTCCTCCCCTTCCACCACCCGTTCCCCGCCTGGGGTTTCCATCCGTACCGGAGCCGCATAAGGCATCAACACCCGTCCCACCCCCGGCACGCGGTACACCCGTGAGGTCACCACCATGTAAGGGTCATCGCCGTAGTGATGGACCGCATCCTGCACATAGTCGTAGCCGAAGCGCAGGCCGAAGGGCCGGGCCACGTGATTGAGGATTTCGGCGACCCGGTCTTCGTTTTGATAGTAGGCCAGGGCCACCAAGCGTCCGCCTTGGGCCACGTAATCCTGCAAGCGGGCCACCTCCTCCAGTGTGAAGGGGTCCTCCGGATAGTTCAACACCAACACATCCGCGCTCAGGGCCTCGTCCCAGGAAGTGGTGGTGCGCACCTCCACGCCTGCCCGGTCCAGCGCCCGTCGCAACAGGGAGAAATAATAACCATCCTCGATGGTAAATTCGTGGTGGGAAACGTTCCAGGCAATGCGATGAACCATGCGAACCTCCCTTCCCAGATGGCTTTGAAGCGAATTTTATCATAGGAACCTTCCCAGAGATGGCAAGACCCGGGCCACGACCCCTCGTGTTTTTCGCGCGCCCTGTCAGACAAAACGAGTATAATCAAGGCGCCTTTCATCCTGCCATCGCATATGGAGGCCTTGCATGTTCACCATCAAAAAGGAAATTCTGCCCTCGCATCATGCCAAACTCACCGTGACCTTTTCCCCGGAAGCCGTGGAGCGGGCCAAGCGAAAGGTGGCCCAGAAACTCTCCAAACAAACCCGGGTTCCGGGGTTTCGTCCGGGTAAGGCGCCTTACGGGGTGGTGGTGCGGCACTTCGGCGAAGCCGTCGTGCGGGAAGAACTCCTGGACACGCTGCTGGATGCCCACTATGCGGACATCTTGAAACAAGCGGAAATCGAACCGGCCGCCCCGGGCAAGGTGCTTCAGGTGCTGACCTGGGAACCGGAAGTGGTCGTCGAACTGGAAGTTCCGTTGAAACCCGAAGTGGACCTGGGAGATTACCGTTCCTTGCGGGTGCCTTATGAGCCGCCCCAGGTGGACGAGGAGGAAATCGAACGGGCTTTGGACAACCTCCGCCGCATGCACGTGCGCATGGAAACGGTGGACCGCCCGGCCCAAAAGGGTGACGTGGTGCTCATGAAATTGAAAGGGCGGTACACGCCTCCGGCCAAAGGCGATGAAAAACCCGAACCCAAGCACATTCCCGAAGAGGAAATATCTTTGCTGGTCAAAGAGGACGACGACCCCGAAGAGTGGCCCTTCCCCGGTTTCTCCAAACAACTGGAGGGGTTGAAGAAGGGCGACAAACGCACGTTCACCTACACCTACCCGGAGGATGCGCCCAACAAGGGCCTGCGGGGTTACACCTTTGCATACGACGTGGAAGTGGTAGAGGTCCAGACCCCGGTCTATCCCGAACTCACCGACGAATTCGTGCGGGAACACACCGACCACGAAACCCTGGAAGAACTTCGGGAGGCCATTCGGGAAAACCTCCAGCAGTCGCGCATCTCGGAATATGACCAGCAATACCTGGAGAAAGTCATCGAAGGCCTGGTAGCCCAGAGCCAGGTCAAGTTTCCGCAACACTTTCTGGATACCGCGGTAGCCCAACGGCTGGAGGAAACGAAAGCCCAACTGGCGGAACAGGGATTGACCCTGGAAGAGTACCTGGAAGCCCGGGGCGAAAGCATGGAAGCATTCCTCCAAAGCCTGAAGGAAGAAATCCAAAACGAACTGGTGCGGGATCTGGTTCTGGAAGAACTGGCCCATCAAGAGGGCATCGAAATCACTCAAGAAGAATTCGACGAAACGGCCAAGAACGTGCTGGCCTATTTGCTGACCAAACACGGTCGCGAGCAAGCCAGCCAGGCGGAAATTCGACGCTTCTTGCGACGCCACCAGCAGGAATTCCAGACAACGCTGGAAAACACCCTGGACTGGTACTTGCACCAAAAGACCCTGGCCCATTTGGTGCGGCTGGCCAAAGGGGAACTGGAGGCACAGGAGGAGCCGGAGCAAGGGCAGGAAACTCAGGAAGAAACCGCGCCCGAAGCCGGGAAGGAAGCCGCTCCTGAAGCCGGAGAGCAACCCTCATCCGAAGAGACGAAAGAAACGCCTTCCGAAGCGTCGTCGAGTCCAACGCCCGCCGAAACCCCATCCTCAGCCCAAGGAGGCGCATGATGTTGCAAGCCCATCAACTCATCCCCATGGTCATCGAACAAACGGGCCGGGGGGAACGAGCCTACGACATTTTCTCCCTGCTCCTCAAGGAGCGCATCGTCTTCCTGGGTTTTCCCATCGATGCCCAGGTGGCCAACCTCATCGTGGCCCAGTTGCTCTACCTGAATCGAGAAGACCCGGACGCGCTCATCCATATGTACATCAATTCGCCGGGGGGTGAAATCTACGCCGGGCTGGCCATTTACGACACCATGCAGATGATTTCCAACCCCATCAGCACCGTGGCCGTGGGCATGACCGCTTCCTTCGGCACCCTGCTCCTGGCCGCGGGTTCACCCGGCCACCGCTACGCATTGCCCCACGCCACCATTCACATGCACCAACCCCTGGGCGGCGCTCGAGGGCAGGCCACGGACATCGAAATCCAGGCCCGGGAAATTCTGCGCCTCAAGGACCAGTTGAACCGCATCCTGGCCGCCCACACCGGCCAGCCGTTGGAAGTCATCGAACGGGACACGGACCGCGACTTTTACCTCACCGCGCAAGAAGCCGTGGAATACGGTTTGGTGGACAAGGTTCTGGAACCCCCCAAGGAGAAACGCGAAGTATGGCAGCGGTTGGAAGCCAAACTCAAGGAACAACAGCGCCGGCGGAAAAAGAAAGCCGCCTAATTCAGCGCCTACCTTTGGGTCGGTCATCGGTTACGGTCTCCCCCTTGGGCCTGGGCACCTGGGCCTGGGGAGACCGTTTTTTCTGGGGCTACGGACGGGGCTATCACGACCAGGATTTGGAACAGGTCTTCCAACGGGCCATCGAACACGGCGTGGACACCTTCGATACCGCGGAGGTGTACGGCCGGGGGCGTTCCGAACGCCTGCTGGGGGCCTTTGGCCGCAAATACGGCGTGCTGGAACGCATGGTGGTGGCCACCAAGTTCTTCCCCTACCCCTGGCGCTTCACCAGGGCCGCGTTGCGCCGAGCCTTGCAAGGAAGCCTGCATCGCCTGGGGCGGGATTACGTGGACCTGTACTACCTGCACTGGCCCTTCCCTCCTCGCAGCCCGGAATTCTGGGTGCAGGCCATGGTACCCCTGGTGCGGGAGGGAAAAATCCGGGCCGTGGGCGTGAGCAACGTCAACCTGCCCCAACTGCAACGGGTGCATCAGGTGCTGGAAGGGGCCGGCGTTCCCCTGGCCGCGGTGCAGGTGGAATACAACCTGGTGCGTCGGGAAATCGAATTCAACGGTTTCATGGATTACTGCCGGGAGCACCGCATCACCGTGGTGGCGTATTCCCCCCTGGCCTCGGGCATGCTCACGGGGAAGTACACCCCGGACAACCCGCCTCGAGACTGGCGCCGCCGCCTGTATCCGCCCACATTCCTGGAACGGCTTCAACGACTCATCCGTTTGATGGAAGACATCGGCGCCCAGCACGGCGGAAAGACCCCGGCCCAGGTGGCCCTCAACTGGGCCTTGGTGAAAGGCACCCATCCCATCCCCGGCGCCAAAACACCATCCCAAATGAAAAGCAACCTGGCTGCGTTGGGGTGGCAACTCTCCCCTGAAGCCGTAGACGCCCTGGACCGGGTCTCCGAATCCTTGCAGTTGGGACGCCTCACCCTGGCACCTTTCTTGCGGAGGGCCTGACCATGCCGAATTTCCACGTCCTCGACCTGCACTTCAAGGGTTACCCCCAGGGCATCGGCGCCTTTGCCATCCCCCATGAAAACGGGGTCATCCTGGTGGAATCGGGGCCCGGAAGCACTCTGCCCGCGCTGGCCTGTGGTCTGGAACGCCTGGGTTACCACCTGGAAGACGTAACCGACGTACTCCTGACCCACATTCACCTGGACCATGCCGGCGCGGCTGGCGCGCTGGCCCGGCGGGGCGCGCGCGTGCACGTACACCCCGTGGGTGCACCCCACATGGCCAACCCGGAGCGCCTGCTGGCCTCGGCCAAACGCCTGTACCAGGACGAAATGGACGTGCTCTGGGGTGAATTCCTGCCCGTGCCCGAAGACCGCCTGGTGGTACCGGAGAAAGACCAACCTTTCACCCTGCACGGCCACACCTTCGTGCCGCTGGATACCCCGGGCCATGCCTCGCACCACTTCGCCTATTTGTGGAACGGCGAAGTCCTCTTCACCGGTGACATCGCAGGGGTGCGCCTGCCTGGCTCCCGTCATGTGCGCCTGCCCACCCCGCCGCCCGAATTTCACCTGGAGACCTGGCAGACCAGCGTGGAAAAACTCCTCCGACAACCGGCCAAAACCTGGGTGCTCACCCATTTCGGCCCGGTGGACGACCCCCAGGCCCACGGCCGACGCTTGTTGGAGGTGTTGGACAGTCTGAACCACCTGCTGGAACGCATCATGCCGCAAAACCCGGACCTGGAAACCCTGACCCAGGCTCTGCTGGACTGGACCTGGGAAATCGGTCGGGAAGACGGCCTGACCCCCGAAGAGCACCACCGCTACGAACAAGTGAACCCCACGTGGATGTCCGCGCTGGGGGTGCAACGCTACTGGCGCAAATTCCGGGCGGCATCGTGAAGGAAAGCGGAAAACGCCTTTCGCTTCTTTGTGCTGGCCAACACCTTCCAAGAAGGGGAAAGCGTGCAGGCCCTCTTCCCTGCTCAGACCCTCAGCCAACGGGGAGGCACGCCATGCAACGTCTCGGGCCGCTGTTCAGCCTGATTTTCCTGCTGTTGGGGTGCACTTCGGCACCCCAGCCGACCTCGCAACCCATCGAAACCGAATCCCCTGCCGCGGGGCAGGCATCCCTGGCCCCCGAGGCCACGCCCGTCCCCCTGGAGCCGTGGAATTCCCTTCACGGGAAAGGCTTTGCCCCCGCCTCGGTGAAGCAGGTCACGGCCCTGTGGACGGGAACCGTACTCAAAATCGTGGTGGAAGGCGACATGCCCTCCCCCTGCCATCGTTTGCGGGCCTCGGTGCGGCCCAATACACCCCCCGCCATCGTGGATGTTCGCCTTTTCCTACAAGAGCCGCCGGAAGGCCAGGACTGCCTGCAAGTGCTCACCGATTACACCGTGGAAATCACCGTGCAACCCCAGGCCCTGCCCATGCAAGTGCTGGTCAACGGCCAACCGGCTTCCATCGCCTACTGATCGCGGAAAAGACGGGTTCGAGAGGGGTACCCCAAGCCCTCTGCCACAAAGGAGCGCACCCATGCCCACCGCGGAAATTTTGAACATCGGAACCGAACTGGTCCTGGGGGAAACGGTCAACACCAACGCCACCTTTCTGGCCCGCCATTTGAGCCGGGCCGGCTTCCAGGTGCGGCGCATCACCGTGGTGGGCGACATCCCCCAGGAGATTCAAGCCGCCGCGCGCGAGGCCCTGGCGCGCAGCCAGGTGCTGGTGGTGACCGGCGGTTTAGGCCCCACCGTGGACGACCCTACCCGGGCAGCCCTGGCCCAGGCCGTAGGCCGGCCCCTGGAATTCCGCGACGATGCGTGGGAAGAGATTGTGGCCCGGGTGCGGGCTCGGGGCCGGGAACCCACCGAAAACGCCCGGCGCATGGCTTACCTGCCCCGCGGCGCCCAGGCCCTGCCCAATTCGGTGGGCGTGGCGCCGGGCTTCGTGGTGGAAACCGAGGACCGGCGGGTGCTGGTGGCCCTGCCCGGTGTACCTGGAGAGATGGAGGCCATGTTCCTGGGGCACGGCCTTCCTTACCTTCGCCGCCGCTTTGGTCTGCAAACGGAGACCCTGCGCACCCGGGTGCTGGTGGTGGAAGGCGTGCCCGAAGCCTGGATTGACGAAAAACTGGGCGACCTGGAAAAGCGGGAAAACCCCTTCTTGGGGCTGTCCTGCAGTCCGGGCCGGGTGCATCTGCGCCTGCGGGCCCGAGGCCAGACGCCGCAAGAAGCCGAAACCCTGCTGGACCAACTGGAAGCCGAAATCCGCCAACGCCTGCCCTGGCCGGTGCGTCGCGAGGACGAAACCGAAAAGGTCTGACTCGTCATCCCGCCGTTCAGGAGAGGAAAAATGCTGGCCTGGCGATTGTATCAGCCCAAACCCGCGGAAGAGCATCCCCTGGTGCTGGAAGAAGTGCCCACGCCTCAACCGGGGCCCGGGCAGGTTTTGCTGCGCGTGCGGGCGTGCGGGGTATGCCACACCGACCTGCACACCGTGGAAGGGGACATCCGACCGCCCCGTTATCCCATTACACCGGGGCATCAGGTGGTGGCCACGGTGGAAGCCCTGGGAGAAGGGGTGGAAGGCCTGCAAAAGGGCCAGCGGGTAGGAGTAACCTGGCTCTACGAAACCTGTGGCACGTGCACCTACTGCCGCAGAGGTCTGGAAAACCTGTGCCCCCAGGCCCGGTTTACCGGCTTTCACGCGGACGGCGGCTATGCCGAGTACATGGTGGCCCCGGCTGGGTTCGTCTTCCCCCTGCCGGAGGCCCTGGACGATGCCCACGCCGCGCCGCTCCTGTGCGCGGGGGTCATCGGTTACCGGACCCTACGCGTGGCCCAGGTGCAACCCGGTGAAGAGGTGGTAGGGCTGTTCGGCTTCGGGGCCAGCGCTCATCTGGTCATTCAGGTGTTGCGGCACTGGGGAAATCGGGTCCTGGTCTTCACCCGCTCACCCAAACGCCAGGCCCATGCGCGCGAACTGGGCGCGGTATGGGCAGGCCACCCCAACGACACACCCCCCGAAACCCTGGACAAGGCCCTCATCTTCGCCCCGGCTGGTGAAATCGTGCACCAGGCCCTGCGCCATCTGAACCCCGGAGGCACCGTGGTCATCAACGCCATTTACATGACTCCCATCCCGGAAATGCCGTACCACCTCATCTACCAGGAACGGGGCCTTCGCTCCGTGGCCAATGTCACCCGCCAGGATGCTCGCGAGTTCCTGCGCCTGGCTGGGGAAATCGGCATCCAGACCACGATACAGCCCTATCCCTGGACCCAAGCCAACCAGGCCCTGGCCGATTTGAAGGCGGGGAAAATCGTGGGGCAGGCTGTGTTAATCATGGAGCCATAGGGGGACCTTTACCCCCAGCCATCTCGGAAAGCAGGCACCTCGTCCCGTACTGCTGGGGCAACCTCGAAACCCGCCCCCCAGAATCACAGCGGGGGCACCCAGTCGTGAATGTTGTGCCGTAAGGCGTACGTGGCCAGTTCCACCCGGTTGCGCAACCCCAACTTTTCCATCATGCTGCTGATGTAATTCCGCACCGTACCCTCGCTCAGGAAGAGGCGCTGACCAATTTCCCGGTTGGTCAACCCTTCGGCCAGCAAAGCCAGGATTTCCATTTCCCGGGCGGAGAGGCTGGCAAAGGGGTAATCTTCCGAGGGCTGGGAGGGACGATGCTGATTCAACAACGCGGACATGGAGGCGCGGGTCAACAAATGTTCCCCCTGGGCCGCAGCACGAATGGCCCGCAACAATTCATCGCTTCCCGCTTCCTTGAGCACATAGGCGTGAACCCGCAAGCCCAACGCTTCGGAAAGAAAACGCTCGTTGGCATAGGAGGAAAGAACCACCACCCCCATCCGGGGGTGGGTCTGGCGTATGCGGCGAATGGCCGAAAGGCCGCTTTGGTCGGGCAGGCGCAGGTCCACCACCACCACATCGGGCCGCGCGGCCTCCACTTTCTCCAGGGCTTCGTGGGCGGTCCCGGCTTCTCCCACCACCTGGATATCGGGTTCCATCTCCAACCAGACCCGCAGGCCGGCCCGTACCACTTCATGGTCGTCTACCAAAAAAACTCGGATATTCATAAGCCTGTTCCTCCCAGGGGCGAAAAACGGTTTTCCTCGCATCAACCGGTAATTGGAGCGGTCAGGACCACGCGCGTGCCTCTGCCAGGCTCGCTTTCGATGTGCATGTGCCCACCCAAAAGCAACGCACGTTCGCGCATGTTTTGCAACCCGAAGCCCGGCGTCACTTCCCGGGGCATACCCCGACCCTTGTCAAGGATTTCCAAACGCACGTAATCACCGTCTCGACGCAAACGCACTTCGATGTAAGGGCTTTGGGCATGGCGAATGGCATTGGCCAGGGCCTCCCGGGCGAAGAAAATCAGGTGGGAAGCGCGCCGCACGTCCCAGGCCGAAACGGGTTCGGCCTTGAAGGCGATGTCCGCGCCGGAAATGCGCCGCGCCTCTTCCACCAACGCGGCCAGGGCCCGGTGGATTTCCAGATGTCCATCCAGCGGTTCTTCGGCCTGGTGCAAAATCTCCCGCAACTGACGAATGGCCAGGTTCAAACTTTCCTGGGCGCGGCGCAGGTAGGCTTGCTCTTCCTCGGCAAGGCGTTTTTCCAGGGACTGCAACAGAAGCCCGGCGGCATATACGTGTTGCAAAGCGCCGTCGTGCAAATCTTTAGCGATCTGCTGACGTTCCATTTGCCGGGTTTGGGTCAGTTCCATGGCCTCCAAACGACGGCGTGTTTCCACCTCGAAAATATCCAAACCCTGAAGCATACCCCACATGAACCCAACCAGGGCCATCAGTTGCCACACAATGGGGGGGAAGGGAAGCCACGCCATCCAGGCCGATGGCACGACATCCATCAACAAAAACAACCCAAAGACGAAGAAAGCCACACCACCGATTTGCAAGGTTCGGTAAATCGAAGGCGATTCCAAGGGAAGGATGTACTTCTGGGCATGACGACGCAGGGTATAGGCGGTGAGCAACACCGCGGGGAACCCCAAAAGCACCTTGCCCCACGTTTCCAAAAGGCCTACACCTCGGGTTTCCAGTACCTGCCCCGTTACAAAAACCGTCCACAAAGCGGCCACGGCCAAAGCGCCCCACCAACACAAGGGCAGGGACCAACGAAGACGACCGGGCCACAAGCGCCAGGCTGCACACAGCAGGCTGATATACGCCCAGCCGAACAAACACCCCTGCAGGATTTGCCATTCCGTTTGGTAAGCGGGCAGAGCGGGGAACAGGTCGATCCAGGCGTGGAACGCGCTCAGAAAGGAAAAACCCGCCATCCAGGGGAGGGCTCGGGCCAGGGCCAAACGGGAATACCGTCGAGATTGCACGTACAAGGCCACCCCAAGGGCGAACAGGATTTGCCCATACAAAAACCGGGCCAACATTTCCATAACGGTTTACACCTCGATTATCTCTTTTCCCTGATTTGAAGAACTCTCAAAAGCGCCAAACAACCGCTATACCTGCATGAAAACGGTACCGTTCTTGTCATCCCAGATTCAATTGTAATCCAATTCCAAAAAATGTCCTTCAAAGTGATGGCGCGCACATACCCAGACCGCTTTCCCACAAAACCATTGGCAATACCGGAGATCCATACCTCGTGTTTTTCAAAAACCAACAAAACCAACAAAAGCCATCGCATTTTCTCACGAAGGCACAATATTGGCCTTTTCCAGCGGAATACTCCGTGTTCTCCGTGGCTCTGTATGCGTCTTTGTTCGAACAAGCAAAACGCCTGAACCCATACAGCCTTTAGACCCAAGAAGGACATGTTGGCCCTGCCGGCCTCACGCCATCACCACTTGCAAGCGGGAGCCTTCAGGCCCTTTGCTGACCTCGATACGTACGGGGAAGCGCTCTTTCAGGTCTTCCAGGTGGGTGATGACCAGAATCTTGGCGAATTCGTCCTGCACGGAGCGCAGGACTTCAACGAGGCGCTGGCGGCCCACCTGATCCTGGCTGCCGAACCCCTCGTCCACCACCAAGAACTGGAGCCGCGCGCCGGCACGGCGGGCCAGGAAGCGGGCCAGGGCCAAACGAATGGCAAAGTTGATGCGAAAGGCTTCCCCACCGGAAAAGGTTTCGTATTCCCGTTCGCCGTAGCGGTCGCTGACCACGATGTCCAGAGTTTCCTTGAGGGCTTCCTTGCGGGTGCGGTAAGGTCGTTGGGTGCGGAAGTAAACCCGCATTTCGCCGTCGGTCAATTTCTCCAGGAACCGATTGACCTCGATTTCCAGTTGGGGAAGGGCCTGCTCGATGAGAAGCGCGGGCACACCGTTCCGGCCAAAGGCTTCTTCCAAAGCCCGCAAGTAGACCACCTGTTGACGCATGTCCGCCAGGCGGGTTTCCAGAGCCTGGATGTCCTGCCGGTATCGTTGAAGCAATTGTAGGCGCTGTTCCAGCGCGCCCTGTTGGGTGAGCAATTGGGATTCTTCTTCTCGCAGGTGAAGCACCCGCTGCCGCAGCCGATTCAGGTCGGGGGTCTCGTTTTCCATTTCTTGCAACCGCTGCTGGGCCTCGCGATAGGCGGCCTCCTGTTCCTGAAGGCGTTTTTGCGCTTCCTCCCGTTCGGCCTCCAACTGGGCCAGTTCCTGGCTCAACAGGTCCAAGCGCAAACGGTCCTGATCCAGGTGTTGCCACTGTTCCACCGCGGCACGCAAACGCCGCGCCTCTTCTTGCGCCTGGCGGTGTGCGGCCTCGTCATAACCCAACTGCTGGAGTTGCGCTTCGATTTGTGCCAGTTCCCGACGCACCTGGGGCAGGTAGGCCTCCTCGTCCAGCAGGCGGCGCAGTTCGGCCCAACGGGCCTGTCTTTGCTTTTGCCAGCGCTCGCGCTCCGCCTCCAACTGGGTGATGCGTTCCTCCAGGGCGCGGCCTTTTTCCCGAAGGGCCTCCAAACGGGCCCGCACCTGGCCAGCCCGGCGCCGTTCCCGTTCCAAATCGTTCAACCGATCCTTCAAACGTTGCACCTGGGCTTGCAGGGTGTTGGCCCGTTCCGCCAGGGAACGTTCCTCTTCCTCGAGGTGCCGCAGCAGGGCCGCTCGCCGCGAGGCCGGCAATGGCTGCTGGCATACCGGGCAGGTACCCTGCTCCCCCTCCTGTTCCAGAGCCTCTCGACGTCGCGCCAGAGCGTCCAACAAGGTCCGCACCCGCTGCATCTCGGTCAGGAGGCGCTCCAATTCCTCCCGGGCCTGGGCCTGGCGCTGGTCCACATCTTGCAACCGTGCCCACTCGTTCTCGATTTGGGTCATTTCTTTCCGCCAACGGTCCCGTTCCCGGTACAGTTTCTCCAGGCCGCGAGTGCGCTCCTGCATCTCCCGGTATTCCCGCTCCAGCGCGGCCAGTTCCGCTTCCAGGCGGGCCTTTTCTTCGGCCAGACGGGCCAGCAAACGGCTGCGTTGCTCTTGCAATTCACGAGCCTGGGGCGCCAGGGCTTCCCATCGGTGCAGGGCTTCTTCCACCTGGGCCAGGCGGCGGCGAGCCTGCTCCAATTCCTCCTGGTGCGCCAGGCGCTTTTCCACCTGCGCCCGCTCCTCCAGTTTTTCCCGGTACCGAGCCTCCAACCGATGCGCCTGGCGTCGGGTGTCTTCCAGGGCACGATGCAGTTGCTCCACCAGGGTACGATGGGCCTCCAGTTCCTGCTGCCGGGCCTGCCACACGCTCAGCAGGGTTTCGGCATCGTGCAACGCGTTGCGGGTCGCTTGCAGACGCTCCACCACCCGGTCCAATTGCGCCTGCCAATGGCCGGCCTGATTCACCTCGTTTTGCAAGTGCATCCGCTGGGCCAGGGCCTCTTCGATGCGGGCTTCCCACCGCCGGCGACGCTCGCGAGCCTGAGCCAGATATGCATCCCACACTTGCAATCCTAAAATCTGCGCCAGGGTCTCCTTGCGCCGCGCGGGGGTTTGCTGGGCAAAGCGGTCGGCCTGGCCTTGCAGGAAGAAGGAGGCCTGCACGAAGGTGTTGTAATCCATGCGCAACAGGTCGGTGAGTTTGTCCTGGGTGTCCCGCAGCGAACTGCCCGTCTCGGGACGCCAGGCCCGGCCATCCCATCGGGAGAATTCCAGGCGCATGGGGCGTTTCCGATGCTTGGAGCGCACCACCTGATAGCGCACACCCTCGTACTCGAACTCGAAGGTGACCTGAGCCGAGTCGCTATGCACGTGGATGATGCCCTCATCGGAGCGGCGGGCCTTGCCGAAGAGGGCCCAGGTAATGGCATCCAGCAAACTGGACTTGCCCGCGCCGTTCGGGCCGGAAATGCAGGCCATGTCGAAAGCGGTGAAATCCAGCACCGCGGTTTGCCGATAGGACAGGAAACCTGTGAGGGAAAGGCGGATGGGAATCATGGCCCGTCATTCCCCCAGCATCTGAAGTACCACCCGCCGACGCCGCGGGCGGATGTCGAAATCCACCAGGATGATTTGCTGCCAGGTACCCAAGGTCAGGCGCCCGTCCACAAAAGGCACGGTAAGGGAAGGCCCCAACAAGGTGGCGCGCAAATGGGAATGCCCGTTGCCGTCACCCCAGCGCAGGTTGTGGGCATAGTCGCGATGGGAGGGAATCCACTCTTCCACCAGGCGCTGCAAATCCTTCACGCAGCCGGGCTCGTACTCGATGGTGCTGACCCCACAGGTGGAATGGGGCACGAACACGGTCACGATGCCGTGGTGCAGGCCGCTTTGCGCCACGGCTGCCTGCACCGCCTCGGTGATGTCCACCACGTGGTTGTTCCCCTGGGTTTCCACATGCAGGTCGCGAGTGACCACCGTCATACGAGCCTCCTTCACCAACCGCGACGACCGTTTCCCATTTTAAGGCCCTCGAACCCGGAAGCAATGGACCAAAAAGGGAACGCCCCGGGACACGGGCCATCGTATCAAGGAACGGCAGGGAACGACAAAGGCAAAAGGCGATGCTCGCGCCGGCCGCCGTTTTGCACCAGGCCCTGCACCTGGTGGGCAATGGTTTCCAGCCAGGCCGGTTCCGCGACGAAATCCACGCGGTCCGCAGGCACCACCAGAACGGGCGAAAGGTCCCACCCTTGCATCCAGGCTTCATAACGCCGGTTGAGGGCCTCGAGATAGGCAGGAGAAATCTCCCGCTCGTTTTCCCGCCCCCGTTGGGCAATGCGGGCCAGAAGGGTCTCGACCGACGCCCGCAGATAAATGACCGCGTCGGGAGGACGGAGCAAATCCCGGATGGTTTCGTACAAATCTCGATACGTACGGTAATCGCGCTCGTTCATGTGCCCCTGCAGGTACAGGGTTTCCACGAAAATCTCCGCGTCCTCGTACAAACTGCGGTCCTGAATCACCACCCCGGAAAGCCCCTCAGCCTGACGGTGCAAACGCAGGCGGTGCGTCAGGAAGAAGACCTGCGAATGGAAGGCCCAGGCACGCATATCCCGATAGAAATCATCCAGGTAAGGATTGATGGCTGCAGGCTCGAACAAGGGATGCCAGCCAAAGCGCCGGGCCAGGGCCTCCACCAAGGTCGATTTCCCCGCACCGATGTTCCCGGCTACCAAAATGTGCACTCGGCTCATACCACCCCTCCCTCACAAGTAGAAATGCACCACATAAATCACGAAAAGCAGGTTAGAAAGCAAACTCATTCCCAGCAAGATACCGGCCCAGGCGCGTGAAAACCCCAAACGAGGCCAATGCAAAAGGACGAAAGGCGCCAGGAGACGGCCATAGCGAAGCAACACCATGTTCTCGTAGGCATTGACCAGGGCAAACAGGCCGAGATAGGCGGCTGTTACGGCCAGCGTTTCCCCATCCCGCTTGTGCCAGGCACGATACCCCAAGGCGAGCACCAAAACGAACAGCCCCCATAACGCCAGGGCCTTGATGCGGTCGGCCCAATCGCCGTACCACCAGGGGCCGAACAAGCCGTCGAAAAGGGGAAGCCCGGCGCGCGCCTGCACTTCCATGGCCAGGTTGTGGTGCCACATCCAGTTCCAGCGGTCGTGGTACAGAACGCCCAAGGCCCACAGGACACCGAGCGGAGCCACGAGGAACGCGGTGGCCAGGCCACGCCGAAAGGCAGGGTGCCTTCGGTCGGGCAACACCGTGGCCAGCCACCAAAGCAGGGTAAAGGGCCACAAAGCCTTATGGGTAAGCAAGGCATAAGCACCGGCCAAAGCCGATCGGAAAAGATACCCCCGCCCCCACATGGACCACGCCAAAAAGAAAAAGGCCGTTGCCGGCACATCGGCCCAGGGGCTTACGGCAAACACCAAACCGGTAAAAGGCCAGAACCCGTAGAACAAGGCTGCCACGACCGCTTGAGAAGCGCGTCCGCCGCGAAGCCGAACACCATGATAGACGGCCCAGGCGGCCAGCAGGTAAGCGGCCCAGGTCACCCATCGCATTTGGGCAACGGGGGTCAAATGTCCGTCGAAGAGCAAGCGAGCCCCTCGAATCAGCCAGGGATAACCGGGCACGTGAAACACGTGAAACGCGCCCCCGTAAGGGCGAAAACTCTGCTCCCAGTAATCGGCCACGTCCGCGCGGAAGTCGTCGTAATGCAGGACGAAACGGTAAAACCCTGCCATGCCCCAGAAGGCGATGCTGAGCACCAGGCCCACCACCGGAAAGGAAGCCCATCCGCCGGCTTTCTGGAAGGCAGGTCGCAAAGAGACCGAAAACATGACCAAAACCCTGTCTGCGAAGGGATGGCGGAGCCGGTCATAGTATACCCGCAGCGCCGTCCCCGCCCGGACGAAAAGAAGGGATAACGCCTGCAACGCCGGATTTTTTCGGGAACGGAGTAGACAAAACCCGGAGCATCCCTATAATAAGAAGTGCTCGTGGGGATGCATGGGTTCGACGGGAGGAGTCGGGTCACGGACTGCGGGCCGAGGTGCGCCACCTCGTAAAACAGGCGCAAGGCACAAAGAAGTGCCGTGAAGACGGATGTTGCCACCCTGCCCGTTGCCGCGTAAGCGGAGGGGTAGGGTTGTCCTCCAAGACGAGGACACGTCCTACCTCACCGTCCCCGGCCGGTGGGGATAGGGCGGCGGAAAGCCGGGGTGCCGTCGGGGTGCGCCGCGACCCCGACGAAAGACCGAAGCGGCTTGGCCTGGAGAAGCCCTTGGTCGGCTGTGGGCCTCCAGGCGACACCAAACAGCCGACTACGCCCGTAGAAGGTCCGATGACCGGCCCTTCCGGACGCGGGTTCGAGTCCCGCCATCTCCACCTAAAAAGAAGCCCGGCTCATGGCCGGGCTTCTTTTTTGTCATTATCGGTTTTGCCTTTCCCAGGCGAACACGCGCTGTACCAGGTCCACCAAGGCGGCCAGACCTTTAGCCAACGGTTCGGTCCAGATGTACTCCCGCAGGGTATGCGCGCCGCCGCCATACGTAAGGCCTACCCCCACCGCGGGATAGCCCCGACTCAAAGGCACGTTGGCATCGGTGGAGCCGGACGCGGGCTTGGCTTCAATGCCCTGTGCCCAGGCGCTTTGCAAAGCCGCCTGCACCAGGGGGTGCTGCACCGGCAGTGCGCCGGCCGGGCGCTCCCCCACCACTTCCCAGGTCACTTCCACGGATTTTCGCCGGTTTTGTTCGCACCACGCCTCGAAACGTCGACACCAGGTTTCCAGGGTATCCGCCTCTTCGGAACGCCATTCCACCCAGGCCTCGGCCTCTTCGGCAATCACGTTGACCCCTCGGCCGCCGTGGATTTTCCCCACGTTGAAAGTGGTCTTGGGTTGCACCGGCAGGGTCCATTGCAGGCAACCGTGGAGCAGGGCCACCAGTTCGTGCAGGGCCGAGGGCGCACCGTAATCGCCCCAGGCGTGGCCACCGGGCGCGCGCACCCGAAGGCGATACCGCCGCACCCCCAAACCCCGGTGGTACACCCGGCCCAGGGCCATCCCTTCCAGCACGATGTACGCCCGGGGCCGTGCGCCGAAACGGTCCACCACGGCCTGCATACCCTTCAGGTTGCCCAGGCCCTCTTCGGCCACGTTGGCCACCAAATACAGGTCACCGGGAAGATGCAGGGAACGCTGCTGCAATGCCCAGAACAACCCGAAAAGTCCGGCCACCCCCAGGCTGTTGTCCCCAATGCCGGGGCCGTACCAACGCCTTCCTTCGCGTCGCACCTGCAAAGGTACCTCCCGGCCAAAGACCGTATCCAGATGGGCCGAAACCACCAGGGGCATGCCTGTTCCCCGCCCCGGTATCCGGGCGTACACATTGCCCACCGGATCCCGGAAGGCCTCGACCCCCTCTTCGTGCCAGCGGGCCAGCACGTACTTGGCCCGTTCTTCCTCCTCGAAGGTGGGGGCGGGAATTTGTTGAATGGCCAGGGTGCGTTCCAAAACCCGTCGGACCAACTGGTCAAACACGCCGCACTCCTTCTCGCAAAACTTCCAGCCGGGCCGGCAGCAACCCGGGTAGTGTTTCCAAAAGGCTCAACGCGCCCACGGTTTCCACAGCCACCGAAGCCACCGCCAGCCCATGCAAGGCTGCCTCCACCGGGTCCTCGGTGCGGTGCCAGCCGTACAGAAAACCTCCAGCAAAGGCCGATCCCGCGCCGGTAGGGTCCCGAAAGCGGGCGGCCCCGTATGCCGGAAGCACCCACCGGGCCCGCGCCTTTCCATCATACACCCAAACCCCCTGGTTGCCTCGCTTGACCGCGATGACGGACACGCCCCAGGTGGCCACTTCTTCACTCATGCCCCACAAATCCTCTCGCACTCCGCCGAACAGGGTGCGTAATTCTTCCTCCGAAGGCTGCACCACGGTAAAGGGTTGCATCACCTCCCGGGCAAAGGTTTGGTGGGGTGCGGTCATGTAGGCAGCGTCGGGGTCCAGGGTCAACGTGAGCACGCCTCGGGAACGCAAAACGGAAGGCAACAAATGATGTGTGAGGGGGTCTCCCGGGGTGAAATGGGCCAGCCGGGTTTCCACAATCCAATCGGGGACGTCCCGCTCCAATAGCGTCCAGGGGGTGGGTCGGGAGACCGGCGTTCGAGGGCCGGGCATTTCATGGTCGGCCAGGTCGGGAGGAAAGGCATAGCCCCGCTCGGCAAAGCGACGTGCCCACCCCGCGAGTACCGGGTTTCCCTGAGCATCGTACACCCGCACCCGTCGGGAATCGGCGATATCGGGTACCCGTCGCACGCCTTCGACCCGCCACCCCAGCCGAGCCAGGTCGTCCAACCAGGCCTGGGGAAAGTCCATACCCGTTCGAGCCATAAGGCCGAGGCCCTCCTTGGGTTCCCCGGTGTCCCCGGCCTTCGAGGCCAACCAGGTGGCCAGGGCCGCGGCCGCGTACAACGCTTCCCCTCCGGGAATATCCAACGCGGGCCGACCCCTGACGGGGAGGATGTACTCCCGCATCAGCGGTCCCACCAGGGCAAAACGGGTCCACTTCGGGACTGTCATGTCCCCTCCAGCAACACGAACTCGAACCGCAAGCGGGCTTCTTGGGTCACGTGCAACAGACCCACGGTGGGAGGCGCGGGGCCCCTCCCGAAGGGCGGCGTGGTCGGCGAACCGGGGTTGAACACCCATCGGCCTTGATAGCGGTACAGCACCGGTGCATGGGTATGTCCCAAAATCACCACGTGGGCCCAGGGGACCTGGTAAACTGCCCGACGCTCGATGAAACGAAAGGTGAGGGGAAACCCCAAGAGAAAACGCAGTTTGTCCCACACGTACCGCAACATCGAATGGTGCCCGTGGAGCAGGGCGATGCGCCACGGCCCGATGCGAAAACGGTACACGGCCGGCAGCGAAAAACCCAGGAACAAATCCCGATTTCCTCGCACCGCGTACACCGGTGCAATTCGGGCCAAATCTCGCAGCACCTGGGGGGAAGACACGTCCCCCGCGTGCAAAATGGCCCGCACCTCGGCCTGGCGGAACACATCCGCCACCGCCGCGGGCAGCCTGGGAACGCGGTCCGGCACGTGGGTATCGGCCAGCACGCCCAGGGTCACGGGAGGGTCCAGCGTTTGCCAGGGTGCCTCCGAATTCACGTTTCCGTCCATTCCCGCAACAAGTCGTCCACGGATTTGGAAAGCGCGCCTTCGCGCGCCAGGGCCTGCAGGGCCTGGGTAATCCAGCGTCGTCGCCCCCAACGGTGGTACATGGCCTCCAGCAGATGCAACGTCTGACGGGGGTAGTGGGCGGCCCAGGGTCGGGCCAATGCCTGGGCCATGCGGGGCGCGCGACGGGGCCGCGTCAGAAGCCATCGGCCAAAACGGTGCAGCACCGCGGAGCCGTCCTTCCGCCCCAAGTCGGCCAGGGCCTGCACCCAGGCTTCGTCCACCGCGGGGTGGTTTTGCAATCGGGCCTTTTCCAAACGGTCCAGCGCGGCCTCCACACCCTCCTCCTCGGCCAGAAGGGGCAGCAGGTACAGGGCCACGGCTTGTATCCTGGGGGAAGAGGCAGGGCGGCCAGCGAGCCAGCCATCCACCAGGGCGCGCACCCGTTCCGGGGCCTGGTGGCCGTGTTTGCGCAACACCCTCACCAGCGCGTGACGCACCTCATCTCGCTCGTCCTTGGCCAACGCTTCGAGGTGGGTTCCGGCCTTGGGTTCCCCGCGCAAATAGCGCAAGGCCCAGGCCGCCGCGGCCAGGGCGCGAAAAGCGGCATAGGGGCTGCGGGCCAGTTCCTGCAAAAGCCTTTCGGGCACCGAGGGCCGGGCCAGGATTTCCCCCGCGGGCAACAATGTTTTCTCAACGCGTCCCGGAGATAGCGGCCGGTTGGCGGCCACGTCCCCGTCTTCCAGCAACGTATCCAGAGCCAGAGCGAGGGCTTCAGCATTCCCCAGGGACGCAGCCGCGCTAAGGGCCTGCAGCCATTGACGACGTTGTGAAGGTCTCATGCGAAAAACGAATGGGCGAAGTGCGGATTTTGCCAATGGGCGAAGGGGCGAAGCGCCTTTTACTCATCCGCGGCCTGCGTGGGCACAGCCGCTTCGTAACGGGTGGGGCACTTCAGCAGCAACTCCTCCGCCTGAAAGACCCCGTTTTCGTCCATGGTGCCCAGCACAATGGCCTGGGCTTCGTGACGGAGCAGGTCGGGTTTGGGGCCGTAGTACACCACGGGCAGCCGAGGGCGGTCGGGGTCGTTCACCGCCGCCTTGAGCACCGCGGCCAGGCCACCCTGGGCCTCGATTTCGTCGTTGTCACCGGGAATGTGCACAATGATGAAACGCAACTCCAGGGTTTCCGGGTTGTACACAATGCTTGGCCCCAGCACCGCGCCGGAAACCCGCACCTTGCGCCCCTGCAACGCTTCACGGCGGGCCAGCAATTCCTCCACCGTGAGGAAGTATTGGGAACCCTGACTCATCGCGGTGAAGACCAGATACACCACCGCGCTCAGCATCAACAAACCACCGATGAGGAACTTCTTGTTCACGGCTTCAACCTCTCCTGAAAGGGTATGGGGAACGCCTTTTTGCTAAAATAAACCAACCCATCGGTTCGACAAGACAGGTGCGAACCGCTCGGGTATAATGAAGGCGCTTGCCATTATACCCAACTCGCCTTCGAGTTGACATTCTCCTTCGAACAGGAGCCACCTATGCCGGAACGGGTCATCTCCGTGGACATTGTCGAGGAAATGCGTGTCGCGTACCTGGACTACGCGATGAGCGTCATCGTGGCCCGGGCGCTGCCCGACGTGCGCGATGGCCTCAAGCCGGTGCAACGACGCATTCTGTACGCCATGTACGACATGGGCCTCACCTCCACCAAACCCTACCGCAAGAGCGCCCGCATCGTGGGTGAAGTGCTGGGCAAATACCACCCCCACGGCGACCAGGCCGTGTACGATGCCCTGGTGCGCATGGCGCAAGACTTCTCGATGCGCTACCCCTTGGTCGATGGGCAGGGCAACTTCGGCAGCATCGACGGCGACGCGCCCGCGGCCATGCGCTACACCGAAGCCCGCCTCACGCCCATTGCCGAGGAGATGCTGGACGAAATCGACAAGGAAACGGTGGACTTCGCACCCAACTTCGACGAAAGCCTCCAGGAACCCACCGTGCTCCCTGGTCGTTTCCCCAACCTGCTGGCCAACGGCACCACCGGCATCGCGGTGGGCATGGCCACCAACATTCCGCCTCACAACCTGCGGGAACTGGTGGCTGCCTTCAATTTCCTCATCGACAACTACGACCGCCTGGACGATGTCTCCGTGGAAGACCTGATGAAACACCTCCCTGGCCCGGATTTCCCCACCGGAGGCCAGATTTTGGGCCTGGAAGGCATTCGTCAGGCATACAGTTCCGGCCGGGGGCGGTTGGTCTTGCGGGGCGTGGCCCATTTCGAAGAAATTCGGGGCAGCCGCAATGCGCTGGTCATCACCGAAATTCCCTATCAGGTGAACAAGGCCGCGCTCATCGAGCGCATTGCCGAACTGGTACGGGCCGGTCGCATCACCGGCATCGCGGACTTGCGGGACGAATCGGACCGGGAAGGCATGCGCATCGTCATCGAACTCAAGCGGGGCGCGGAACCCCGCAAGGTGCTGAACCAGTTGTACAAGTACACCCCTTTGCAAACCACCTTCGGCGTGCAAATGCTGGCCCTGGTGGAGGGCGAACCCCGCCTGCTCCCCCTCAAGCAGGCCATGGTGTGGTTCGTAGAACACCGGCGGGAGGTGATTCGCCGACGCTCCGAATACGAATTGCGCAAGGCCCGAGAGCGGGCCCACATTCTGGAAGGGTTGCTCCAGGCCCTGCAATTCCTGGATGAGGTCATCGCCATCATCCGCCGCTCCCGAAACGCGGACACGGCCAAGAAGAACCTCATCAAGCGTTTCAGGTTCACCGAAATCCAGGCCCAGGCCATTCTGGACATGCCCCTGCGACGCCTGGCCGCGCTGGAGCGCAAAAAACTGCAAGACGAATACAAAGACCTGCGGAAGCGCATCCGGGAACTGGAAGACCTGCTGGCCCACCCCAAGAAGATTCTGCGGGTCATCCAGCAGGAACTCACCCAATTGGCCGAGAAATACGGCGACCCGAGGCGCACCCGCATCCTCCCCAATGCCAGCGAAGACATTCGGGAAGAAGACCTCATCCCCGACGAACCGGTGCTGGTCATCCTGACCCGCAAAGGCTACATCAAGCGGGTTTCGCCCAGCCACTTCCGCGCCCAGGGTCGGGGCGGTCGCGGCGTCCGCGGGCACAGCACCAAGGCCAACGACGAAGTGGTCCTGGTGCTTTCGGCCCGCACCCTGGATACCCTGCTTCTGTTCACCGACCGAGGCAAGGTCTATGCCCAACGGGTGCACCAGGTGCCCGAGGCCGGGCGCACCGGCAAAGGCCTGCCCGTGGTCAACCTGATTCCTCTGGAAAAGGGTGAACACGTCACCGCGGCCGTTGCCGTGGACGACTTCCAAAAGGCCAACTATCTGTTCATGGGCACCCGAATGGGCCGGGTGAAGCGGGTGCCCCTGAAGGAATTCGCCTCGGTACGCTCCAAGGGCCTGGTGGCCGTCATCCTGCACGAGGGCGACGCCCTGGGCTGGGTCCGCCTCACCTCGGGCCAGGATCACATCCTGCTGGTAACGGCCCACGGCCAGGCCTTGCGCATCCGAGAAACCGACGTGCGACCCATGGGACGCCATGCCTCGGGCGTCACCGGCATTCGCCTCAAAGAAGGCGACGAGGTCATCGGGCTGGACGTGGTGGAACCCAGAGGCTACTTGCTGGTGGTCACGGCCAACGGTTATGGGAAACGCACACCGTTGGATGACTACCCCGTGAAGGGCCGGGCCACCGGCGGCGTGCGCACCCTGGACCCCAAAGCCCTGCCCAAGACCGGCCCCTTGGTGGCCGCGCGGGTGGTTCAGGAAAAGGACCAGGTTATCCTGATTTCGGCCAAAGGGGTCGCCCTTCGCTTGCGGGTCGAAGATATTCCGAAGAAAGGCCGCCCGGCCCGGGGTTCCCGGCTTATGGACTTGAAAGACAAGGATACCGTGGCCGCGATGGCCCGCCTGGAGGCCCACTTGTTGGCTTCATGAACGTAGAAACCCATCACCAGGAACGGAAGAGCATGAAGAACGATAACCCCTCTCTGAACACTCCCTTTCGCATCTATCCCGCTCTGTTGTTGTGGATTCTGACAGGGCTGATCGGGATTGCTTTCGTGGTCTGGTGGATTTTGCAACAAGCCGTCACCGCCTTTCACATCGAACACACCAAGAAGGAGACGTTGCTCCTGGCCGAGACCATCGCCATCGAAATTCAAAGAGTCCTGCAGGACCATGCTTCGGCAACGGAAGTCTGGGAAACGAAACATCTGTTTACCTTATACGAGGAAATGGGAAAGCCTTTAGGCGTGGTCTGGATTCAGGTCTACGATGACCAAGGGCGACTTCTCTTCGGGCTGGATCCGAACCAAATCGGTCGCATGTATTCCGAGTTGGAAGGGGAGCCCTTCCCGGCCCTACAGCAGGCCCAGGTCCAACTGGAAAGGCTTCCTCCATCCCACTTTTTGGCCCAACGCGGCATTCGCGATGTCCTGGAGGTTTATCTCCCCCTCCCGCCGCGATTCCGACCGGCCGCATGGATCGAAGTTTATCTGGATGCTGAACCCCTTCTGGCGCGCATCCGGCATTTGCGACAGCAACTGCTGGGCGCGTTTCTGGCCTTGGGCCTGGGCCTCGGCGCATTGACCTGGTTCTTCACCCGCCGGGCCGACGCCATCATCACGGCGCAACAACAGACCCTCCAGAAAACCCTCGAGAAATTGAAGCGCCTTGAAGCCCATCGCAGGATGATGACCAGTTCCCTGGCCCACGACATCAAAAATCATCTGGCAGCGGTTCAGGGAACCCTGGAATGGTTCTCCCAACACCTTCCCGAAGAGACCGACCAGGATCTTTTGGAAAACGGTTCCCGCGCCCTCATCCAAGCCACCATGATGCTGGACAACCTGGTGGCCATTTCCCGTCTTGAAGAGGAAGACCTTCCGGTGAACCTCCAACCCCTGCCGGTGGTGGACTTCTTCTCACGACTGGAAGCGTGGGCCAAGCCAATTCTCAGCATGAAAAAAGCGTCCCTCGAAATTGAGGAGCCACCCTCCTCCCTCCAGGTGCTGGCCGATGCCCACCTGCTATTCCGCGTGGGCCAGAATCTCATCTACAATGCCATCAAGCACACCCCGCCGGAAACGCGCATCCGGTTGACAGCCCGGGATGCAGGCTCTCAAGGAGTCGCCATTCAGGTCCAAGACAGTGGACCGGGCATTTCACCGGAAGACTTGCCTCGCATTTTCGATAAATTCTACAAGGGCGCCCATTCCCACGGAAGCGGGTTGGGATTGGCCTTTTGCCGTTTGGCCGTAGAGGCCATGGGCGGCCGCATCACGGTTCAAAGCCAGCCTGGCCAAGGGACCACTTTCACCATCTGGCTTCCCCGAAGCCAGTCCTCCTCCCCTGGAGGAGGAACGAAACCATCTCCGGAGGTAGGATAAGATGCGACTCAAAGGCAAGCGTGTGGTCATCTTGGTAGACGAGGGATTCGAGGACCTGGAGTTCTGGGTCCCCCGAATGCGCTTGGAGGAAGAAGGCGCGGAAATCGTCATCGCCAGCCGTAAGCCCGGCACTTACCGGGGCAAACACTGCCTTACGGCCACCGCGGAGGTCGCAGCCCGGGACCTGCGGGCCGCTGACTTCGACGCGGTGGTGGTGCCTGGCGGCTGGGCGCCGGACAAACTCCGCCGCGACCCCGGCGTGCTGGATCTGGTGCGGGACGCCTACCACCAGGGCAAAATCGTGGCCAGCATCTGCCACGGCGGATGGGTGCTCATCTCCGCGGGCATCGTGGCCGGGCATCGGGCCACGGGTTCCACCGGCATCCGAGACGACCTGGTGAACGCCGGCGCCACCTGGGTGGACGAACCGGCCTTTCGCGAAGGCAACCTGGTCTGGGGACGGGTGGTGAAGGACATCCCTGCCTTCTGCCGTGAACTGGTCGCTGCGCTCAGCGAAGCATAAAAGCCCATGCCCCCGCGCCGACGTGGGGGCGTGGGTTTTTTCCATCACACTTCGGCCATGCCCGCTTTGCCTCTGGATGAAATTCGTGAACGCGCACGCGCCCTCTGGGACGTGTGGACACGGCAGCCCGAAAACTTTGCCAAGGCCCTCCGGGTGACCTGGGAGAAACTGGGCTTCCAGGGGCACAAACCCGGCCAGGGCCGCATCCCCGATGCCACCCCTGCCTACCATGTGGCAGAGGGCATCTTGCACATCCTGACCCAAACCTGGTTGAGCCTTGCCCAGCAGGAACCGGAACATCTGGACGCGTTCCTGGGTGAACTGTGGAACCACCCCGTGCTGGAATCACGCAAGGCAGCCATTCTCCTGTGGGCCAAACAGCCCCATACCACCCCCCACGACCTGGAACGCTTCTGGAACTGGTACGAACAAACCCGTCACGACCCCACCTTACAAAAAGCCCTGTTGGAGCACATCGCCCCCCGCCTGGCGCGGGAACGAACCAAAGGGTACCAACAAACCTTGTTCCGCCGCATTCAAGGGGCCTCTCCGCAAGCCCTGCCCCGCTTGCTTCCTCTGCTCTTTCCCCTGCTCCATACCCCCAATTTCGACGATTTTCCCACCTTGCGCCAACACCTGACACCGCACCTTTCCCCACCGGCAAAAGAGAGCCTGCCCGAATGGGTGCCCATACTGCGCGCTTTATTTCGTCGCTGGCCCGGCGAAACCATGCCCTGGCTACGCCGCATGGCCCACACCCATCCCTCGGAAACCTGGTCCTGGATGTTCCGCCGCCTCTACCCCTGGCTGGAAGAACCCTGGAAAAGTCGATTGCGGGAATTGAGCCGAACGCTGTAGCAGAGACGAAACGGCTACCCCCACCGTCCGTTTTACGGACTCCATTCGTCGTGCACCAGGGCCACCAGCCACCAGCCCCCAGGTGCGCGTGGGTCGGGCAGAAAGACCAGGCGAAGACTGCGCCAGTCCAGGCCGCCGTATTGCTCGCTTCCAGGCAGGTAAAACTCCACCACGCGGGAATCCGGGAAAACCTGGTCGTGGTTATCGATGATGTTGCCCGCGCCCTGGCGCACGTCCACACCCAGGCGGCCCTTTTCCCAGTAGGGGCCGTCGTACACGTAACGAGCCGCGTATTCGGCAAAGGTGAAATCCAGCGGGCGTCCGGAACCCGGCTCAAAGCCCCACCGATACCGGACCGGGTCTTTCGGAAGACGGGGCAGGTCTTCCCTGGAAAAGCACAGGTCGTTTTGGTCCAAATACGCGTCTGGCGAAAAGCAAAGGCCTCGTTCTGGATGAACCATACGGGTCAGATCCGCCCAGCGCTGCTCTCGGAGTGCACACACCACCGCCAAGGCCTGGTTCCGCAACGCCTCTTCCTCCGTGGAGCCGGCCCTTACGGTTTGAAAACGCTCGACGCCGGCGCAGGGAACTTCCTCAACCCGAGCCGTGGGAGTGGCCGAAACCTCTCGCGTCCAGGTCGCGGTTGCGGGGGTGGCAGGGGAGCATCGCACACACCCGACCAGCAGTAGAGCCAACAACAGCATCCCCTTTCCGTCCAAGGTACACCTCCTGGTCGGGGAAACGTTTTTACGACTCCTCAGGGCACCCACCCAAACCCATCGCCACCACCGCGAAGGCCGCGGTCACATTGAGGGAACGCTTGCGGCCCCGCATGGGCACATACAACACCTGCTGGCACAGTTCCAGCACCTGGGGCGTAACGCCTGCGCGTTCGTTGCCCACCACCAGGGCCAGAGGCTTCTCAGGTCGCGGCAGGCCCGGATGCCAGCAGGTGGTAGCCCCTTCGGTTTCCAGCGCCCACAGGGTCCATCCCTGCTGTCGCAACGTTTTCACCAGGTCCACCGCATCCGCATGGTACGACCAGGGGACGGCCTCTTCTGCGCCCAGCGCGGTTTTGGCAATGCCGGGGTGCGGGGGTACAGGCGTAATGCCGCACAAATACAGATGGGAAAGGCCTGCGGCATCGGCCACGCGAAACAACCCTCCCACGTTCCAGGCGCTGCGCACGTTGTCCACCACACCTACCACGGGCGGCTGCAACGGGTTCGCATACCCTTCCCGCTCCGCCTCCGAAGGCAGCAGGCGGGTGCTGCGCAAACGCACCACCCCGGCGCAACGGGGACACCGCTCCAGAGGTTCCAGAGAGGGGAAACCCAGGCCGCAGGTCTCGCAGTGGTAGAAGTAGGCTCGAATCATACAAGCACCGGGGCTTGGACTACGACCCGTATGCAGGGTGCAAAATCTTCCCAAACCCTTGCAAAGGAAGCCACATCCAAATGGTGCGCAAGTGGTCCTCTTCCACCACCCACCAATCACCGCCGATATCCAACAAGAAAAGCCGTCCCAAGGCCAGCGCAGGCTCGAACCAACTCTCCGGCAGGCCGCGCGGTCGTTCCCGCACCGAATGGCGCAGACGAAGGAACAGCATGGGACCCCGAACGGGATCCTGACCACCTTGCAAACGACATTCCACCACCACATCGGGCGCGGCGTAACGGAGCACGTAGGACATGCCCAGTTCCAACAGCCACTCGCCCAGGCTGGGATCCAGGGAGAGATGGGGCGCGATGAAACAGGCCAGTTGGAAGTTTTGTTCCACCAGGTCCTTTTCGTGGCGTTCCAGCACCCGCTCCACCAAATGCATCAAGGGAGTGTGGGCCCGAGGTTCGCGTGAAGGCCCCAGGCGGTGGTGGAGCCAGGTAAACACGGTTTGAATCATGGAAGGGACGGGGTTCCAGGGCCGTTGCAGGCTTTGGACCTGAAGGAGGGCGTCCAATTGCTCCAGGTAAGGGAAGAGCAGGGCCTGGGCCTGACGGGAGGTCAGGGTCTTGGAAACCGGAGGTGAACTCGTGTTGGCGGCTTCGGGCAGAGGCAGCCACGTATACGACCACGCCCACAGCAAAGGCGCCAAGAAAAACTCAGCCAGCCCCATCGCCACCATCATTTGCTCCAACGTTCTGGCCCAGAACAATTCCACGAGGCCGGCCCCGAACAAACCCACGGCGACAATTTGCGCGAAACGCTCGCCACGCAAAAGCCAGCGACTTCGATAGAACGCGAAGACACACCCCAAAAGCAAGGCCAGCACCAAAGCCTTAATCCAAGGCAGGGGGTGATATTCCCCAAACAAAACCAGCGCGGCGAAGGAAAGAATGAAAACCAGACCCACAATCACCAGGCCCAGGAAACGACGCAGTTCTTCGTCTCGATAAGGCTTCACGAACCACAGCCCCAACAGGAAAGCCGCGGCGGGCACCTGCGCCAGGTGGTGCAGCGCCATACCCAGCGGCGCAGGCCCCCAGAGATACAGCGCCAAGAGAAACAAACTGGCATGCAGCATGGGAAACACACTCGCAGCCACCAGCGCCCAGGGGGAAATCAGGGCTGGCTGGGCATGCCGACGCACCAGCAAGCCATACACCAACCCCAGGCCCAGGAAAGCCAGGGCCAGATGGCGAAGCAGGTGAAAGGTCTGGGGGGAAAGGAAAAGGGCCGACAACCTCAGGCTCCTCTTAGACGCGTATCAAGCCCACGGTAAGGCGGGCTCTATCGCGAAATCTCCGGGAACGCCTCGGCCTTCCTGTATGTCGAAACCGCGCTCCCTTTGTCATGCATTCGCCTGGTCGCGGCGCAAGGCCTGCAGGCGTTCCATCAATATCTTCCGCACCACCTGGGGGTTGGCCTGGCCCCGGGCCTTACGCATCACCTGCCCGAAGAGCCAGTTGGCCACTCCTTCCTTGCCCTTCACGTACTTGGCCACCTCATCGGGGTGGGCCTGCAACACCTCTTCCACCCATTGGTGGATACGGCTTTCATCGGAAACCTGGCGCAATCCTCGGGCCTCGATGATAGATTGGGCGCGCTGGCCGGTCTCGAACATCTCGGCCAGCACCCGCTGGGCCGTGTTCTTGTTGATGTCGCCCCGCTGGAGGAAGCCCAACAACGCGGCCAGTTCTTCGGGCGGCACCGGAGCCTCCTCGATGGACAGCCCCCGCTGGTTGAGCAGGCGGAAGAGTTCGCCCGTCATCCAATGAGCCACCCGTAGAGGTTCCCGAACCCCGTGCTTTCGGGCGGCTTGCACCGCGACCTCGAAATAGTCGGCCACGGGCCGGTCCGCGGTGAGCAGGGCCGTTTCGTACTCGGGCAGGCCGTATACCTCCTGGAAGCGACGGAACTTTTCCCAGGGCAGTTCGGGCATCTCGGCCCGCACCTGTTCCAGCCAGTCGTCGTCCACCACCAGGGGCGGCAGGTCCGGTTCGGGGAAGTACCGGTAATCGTGGGCCTCTTCCTTGCCCCGCTGGGAAACCGTCACCCGTCGGGCCTCGTCCCAGCCCAGGGTCTCCTGCTCGATGCGTCCACCGGCCTCCAGTACCCGAATTTGACGCCGAATCTCAAAGGCCACCGCCTCTTCCAGGGCCTTAAAACTGTTCAGGTTCTTGATTTCCACCCGGGTGCCCAGTTCCTGGCTCCCTTTGGGGCGCACGGAAACATTGGCCTCGAAGCGAAGCAGCCCCTTCTGCATGTCGCCGGTGTTCACACCCAAATAGCGAAGCAACTGGCGCAGGCCCCGGCCATAGGCCCGCACCTCTTCCACCGTGTGCATGTCCGGCTCGGAAACGATTTCCAGCAAAGGCACCCCGGCCCGGTTCAGGTCCACCAGGGAATACGGCCCTTCCGGGCCTTCCACGTGGGTGAGTTTGCCCGTATCCTCTTCCAGGTGCACCCGCCGAATCCGCACGCTCCGCTCCCCGTGGGAGGTGCGAATGGGCAACCGCCCACCGGTAGCCAGCGGCAGTTCGTACTGGGAAATCTGATACCCCTTGGGCAGGTCGGGGTAGAAATAGTTCTTGCGGGCAAAGACGCTCTCCCGGGCGATATGGCATTCCAGGGCCAGGGCCACCCGCAAGGCGTATTCCACCGCCCGGCGGTTGACCACCGGCAGGGTACCGGGCATTCCCGCGCACACCTCGCACACCGCGGTGTTGGGTTCGGCTTCGGTCAAATCCACCACCGGGCAGGAGCAGAACATCTTGGAGCGGGTCAAAAGTTCCGCGTGCACTTCCAGGCCGATGACCGCTTCGTACTCCATACCAACCTCCGCCGGGAGTTCACCCCTGGATTTCATCGCGGGTCATGTCCCCTTTTTCACCGCGGCCAGCAAACCCTCGGACGAGGGGTACACGAAGAGAAAGGCCCGGTCGTCGGAGCGAATGCGGGTCAGGATACCGGTAACCTCTTCGGCCCAATAGGCATTGTGGGCCGCGAACACCCCGCCAGGACGCAAATGGGTCATGGCCCATTCGTAGCAAGCCGGGTACACCCCCTTTTCCGCATCCACGAAGACCAGGTCGAAGGGGCCGTGTTGAGCCAGGGCTTCCAGGTCGCGCGGGGCCTCCCCTTGAAGCACGGTGACCCGGTCGGCCAGTCCGGCCTCTTGCAGATTGCGCCGGGCCACCTGCGCGTGGTACGCGTCCCGCTCCAGGGTCCACAAATGACCCTCCGGCGGAAGGGCCAGGGCCATCCAGGCCGTGCTGTACCCACCCAGGGTGCCCACTTCCACCACCCGGCGGGCTTGAAGCACCAGCACCAGGAATTGCAGAAACCGCCCCTCTTCCGGCCGAATGGTATAACCGGGAAGGCCATGCTCCCGGCTCCGCCGCAGGATTGCGGCCAGTTTCGGGTCCTGATAAGCCATCCTTTCCTCCTGAAAAGGGGGAAACCCACGATGCGTTGCCCCTATTGTAACCAAAAAAGGCAACGGCCCGTGAACCGTTGCCTTTTTCCCGCAAGCCCATGCTCTGGGCGTTCTAATGGAGTTTCGCCACTTCGCCGATGAGGTACAGCGCCGGGTAGAAGAAGACCCAGACCAAATCCACGAAGTGCCAGTACACCGCGCAGGCTTCCACGCCCCAATACCGCTCGGGGGAAAAACCGCCCTTGCGGCCCAAATTCCACACCACCAGGATGAAAATCAGGCCGGTGAGCACGTGGAACGCGTGCATGCCTGTCATGCCGTAGAGCACCGCGCCAAAGGCACCATCCGAGGGACGGATGTGCGGGCCTTCCGGCAGGAACAGGCCCCATTCGAACCCCACCACGCCCACCAAAAAGGCCGCGCCCAGGAAGAAGGTCACGAGCAGGGAACGCAGGAACTCCTTCCGATGCCCCTGGGAAATGGCCACCTCGGCCCGGTTCATGAAGAAACTGCTCACCAACAAAATGCTGGTCAAAACCAGGCCCAGGGTTTGGTCCAGTTCCGGTCGGGTGTTGCCCCACAAGTAGAAACGAGCGGCAAACAAGCCGGCAAACATGAAACTTTCCGAAACGAGGAACATCCACAGGCCCCAACGGTTGAGGCGCAGCCGCCGCGCATAGGACATTTCCTCTTGGTGCACATGCGCCAACTGACTCATTCAGCCCCTCCTTCTTCGCTCCACAAATGGGAGAAGTGCATGAAGTATTCCAAAATCAAAGCGGCTTTGAAGACAGCCACCAACATCAAAGGCACCATCAAACCGCCCACCAGGGCCAGGAAGTACTCGATGAGGGTCAGCACGGCCAGACCCACGAGCACAATCACACCGGTACGGTAAGCGCCGTTCATCCTGCGTTCCTCCTTCACGAAAACATGGGCCGGGGGAGGCCTGTGGACCGGACGGGCCTCCCCGCGAGGCTCATTCCTTGCACGAAAGTTGCGCCAGATACTTGGCCATGAGTTCCAGTTCTTCCTGGGTGTAAAGGTCACCGAAGGTGGTCGGCATGACTCCGGCAGGATAACCCGGCGTGATCGTCTTATTGGGGTCGACGATTTCTTCAATGACGTCGGCCAGGGTTTCCTCGCCTTCCTGCACCTCTTCACCCACTGCGCACAGGTCGGGGCCTACGGTGCCCACCGCGCCATTGATACCCTCGATTTTGTGGCAGGAACCACAGGCGCCCTTGTCGAACAGGGCCTGCACCTGCTCCGCACTGACCGTTTCCGCGCTGGACTTCTCGGCTTCGGCCGCCGGAGCCTCCTTCCCGCCGCTTCCACAGCCCACCAGGGCCAGGGCGAAGACGACCAAACCCACAATCCACAAAATCCGTTTGAGCATGTTCCTCCTCCTATGAGCAAACAAATGTAAGTCTCGGTACGTTCGTTACCGACGTGGAATTCTAATCCGCCGCGCTGCTCGAAGCAAAGACGACGTACGGTTCCGGTCGGGCGTAGTCGTAGGGGTCGCCCACCACCACCAGGGGCCGGTCGTAGTTGAACTCGGGCACCGGTGAAGGCACCTGGAATTCAGGAGACCGGGACTTCCAGGGGTTGGCCTCGGCCACCGGGCCTTTGACCGCGCTCCACACGATGTTCCCAACGAAGATGAGCATGGCAATAAAAATGACAATACCGGCCACCGTGGTCACCAGGTGGAAGGGTTCAATCCCCAAAGCGGGGTCATAGTCCACAATACGACGACGCATCCCCCACAAACCGGCCATCATTTGACTCAAGGACATGGCCCAGAACGCGGGGGTCATCAGCCAGAAGTGGAGTTTGCCCAACCTTTCGTTGTACATGCGCCCCGTGACCTTGGGGAACCAGTAGTACACCGCGGCGATGTAAGGGAAGAGGAACCCACCGAACATGGTGGCATGGAAATGGCCCACAATCCAATACGTATCGTGCAAGAAGAGGTCGGTAGTCACCGTGCCGTTGGGCGGACCGCTCAAGCCACCGATGAGGAAAATGGACAGCGCCCCCAAGACGAAGAGCATAGGGGTGGGGAAGGTGAGTTTTCCGCCCCACATGGTACCCAGCCAGTTGAAGAACTTGATGCCCGTGGGTACCGCGACCAGCAACGTGGTCCACATCATGGTCACCCGCATGATGTCGCTCATGCCCGAGGTGAACATGTGGTGCCCCCACACCAGGAAGCCCACCAGGGCAATGGCCATGGAAGCCATGGCTACCCACTTATAACCGAACAGGGGCTTGCGGGAGAACACGGGTAGCAATTCACTGATGATACCCAGGCCCGGCAGGACGAAGATGTACACCGCCGGATGGGAATAGAACCAGAACAGGTGCTGGAAGAGCAAAGGGTTTCCCGGGGGTGAGCCGATGGCCTTGGCGTGTTCGGTGAGGATGGGGGTGAAGAAGTGCATACCAAAGGTGCGTTCCAGCACCACCATCAAGAAGGACAGCCCGATGAGTTGGGTCGCAGTCAGGGCGATGAGCGAAGTGGCCAGCATGGCCCACACGAAGATGGGCATTCGGAACAACGTCATTCCCCGCGCGCGCATCCCTAAAGAGGTAGCGATGATGTTGATGGCGCCCAAAATGGAAGACAGGCCCACCACGAAGACGCCGATGTAGAACAGGTCGATACCGGCCAGAGAAAACACACCCAAGGGCGGGTAGCCCGTCCAGCCGGTATCCCAGCCCCAGAACAGGGCCAAGACCACCAGCACCACCGCGGGCACGTTAATCCAAAAGGCAAAAGCGTTCAGCCGGGGGAAGGCCATATCGCGCGCGCCCACCATGAGGGGAATGAGGTAGTTGGCCATGCCGCCTACCCCCAGCAAAATGGCGGCAATCATGACGATGCCGTGCCAGCCAATCAACGTATTGAAACGATTGGGATCCAAGAACTCGATGCCGGGCTTGGTCAGTTCCAGCCGAAAGATGACGGCCACCAGGCCGGCCAGCCCCAACAAGATGATGCTGGTCGCGCCGTACTGGATGCCGATGACCTTGTGGTTGTAATCCACGCTCAGATAGCGCCACCAACCGGGACGACCTTCGGGCGGCCCGTGGCGCAAAGGCGCAGGTTCGCCCCGCATTTCCTTGAGCCAATCCTCCACCATGCCCGAAGCCAGCATGAACCCCAGCACGCTCACCAGGGCGGCCGAAACCAGGGCCGGTTGTCGGGCGGCCTCCCAGGAGGTATCCAGGCCTAACAGGCCGCGACCGGCCAGCACCAACACCAGCCCCAGAAGGAAACCCACGGCCTGGCCCAGCAAACCGCGCACCAAAGCCGTGCTCATCAGATGCACCATGCACCACCTCCCAAGGATGTGGAATCGGGTTATTCCTTCAAGGTCTTCAAGAAGGCCACGATGGCCGCGACTTCTTCATCGGAAAGTTGATCCGGCCCGAAAGCGGGCATCACCGGCTGGAAGCCCTCCACCACCTGGGCTTTGGGGTCGCGAATGGAAGCCTGAATGTAGGCCTCATCCACGGTCACCGTGGTGCCGTCGGTCAATGGCGTTTGCCGACCGAACATCCCCAGGAACGTAGGGCCCACCTTCTTGGAACCGTCCAGCGAGTGGCAAGCCACACAATACTGTTCCACCAGGCGCTTTCCCAGTTCCACCGGGTCGGCTGGGGGCTTCTGTTGAGCCACCCAGGCCTCGAATTCCTCCTGGGAAACCACCCGCACCGGAGCCAACATGTTGGCATGCCCCGCACCGCACAGTTCCGCACATCGCACCTTGAATGCACCTTCGCGGGAAGGCGTGATGTAGGCGTACGTGGTCAAGCCGGGGACCGCGTCTTCTTTGACGCGCCATTCGGGCACCCAAAAACTGTGCACCACATCGGCCGAATGGATTTCGAATTTGATGCGCTTGCCTTCGGGCACCACCAGTTCCCCGCTTTTGATGCCCTGCTCAGGGTATTCGAAAATCCAGGAGAATTGCTGCCCGGTCACTCGAATCAACAAGTCGTGGTCGGGGCGGCGAATCCAAAAGAAGTCCCGCGTGGTCATGGCGCTCAACCCCAACACGATGAGCAAAGGCACCAGGGTCCAGGAAATTTCCAACAAGGAATGGCCATGAATGCTGGGGCCCGCGGTTTCATCCCCGGGGCGGCGACGAAACGCGAACACCGCGTACAGGGCAAAACCCACCACCAAGGAGAAAATGGCGGCAATCAAAAAGAACTGCAAACGGAGCAACTGGTCAATACGTTCCCCTTCCGCGCTGGCCAGGGTCGGCACGAAGACCTCAAAGCCCGTATAGACCAAATAACCCAACCCCGCGGCCAACACCACAATGAGGACCAAAGCGCGTACCAAATGTCGTTTCATACAGGGCACCTCCCGAAAGACGGCAGAATGTTTTCACAAAGGAAAACCCAAGTTGGTCAAAAGGGTTACACAAAAAGGGATTTCATTGTAACACGAATCGAAAAAAGCGACCCCAATTGGCCGCGGCAAAAACCAAGGGGCATGGTATAATGCGGGACGCCCTTGTCGGGGAAGTCCCCGCAAGGGGTTTTGTGGTGTTCGAGAAAGAACATCGCACGGCTTCTTTTTCAACGAGCCTATTTTGGCAATTCAGGAGGCCCGGACATGAACAAAGCGGAACTCCTCAAGGCTTTCGAGGCCCCGCCGAACCCCAACGTTCCCCAGGATCTGCGCCCCGGCGACATCGTGAGCGTCTATTTCCGGGTAAAGGAAGGCGACCGGGAACGGGTGCAGGAATTCCGGGGCACGGTGATTCGCGTGCGCGGGGAAGGGAACAACGCCACCTTTACCGTACGCCGCATTGCCAGCCACGGGGTTGGCGTGGAACGCACCTTCCCTGTGCGCTCCCCGCGCATCGAGAAAGTGGTGCGGCATCAACAATCCAAAGTGCGTCGCGCCCGACTGTACTACCTGCGGGAGCGCATCGGAAAGCACGCCCGGCTCAAGCGGCGTATGCCCAAGCAGAGCGAGTGAACCCCGCCCACCAGCCCCCAAGGAAACGGGGCCGTGCCCGGTGGGTGGGAAAAGGCCTTCGTTTGGGGTCCAACGTTCACCCTTCTGCGGGTGAGCGTGGGCACGGGCGACTTCCTCTCCGTTGCCAAAGGGCATTTCCCATCACCGCGATGACAGCGCCCGCACCCCTGTAGGTGGTTGGCAACGCCCTCTGAAAAAGGCGCTTGGCGCCTTTTTCGGGTTTTTATTTTCCATGAAACTTTTGGTCAGCGGCGCAACGGGTTTCATCGGACGGGCCCTGGTCCCGGCCCTGGTACAGGCCGGGCACCGGGTCCGTCTTTTGCTTCCTCCCGGTCCGTTGAACCGCGCCCTGCCCAGGGGCCTGCCGGTGGAAATCGCATTGGGGCGTCTGGAAAATTCGCAAAGTGTGCGTTCCGCGGTACGGGGGGTGGATGTGGTTATCCACCTGGCCACAGGGGAGCATCGATATGCCATGGAAACCCTGTACCGCGTGGACGTCCAGGGAACCCGGCACCTGGTGCAGGCCGCGGAAGAAGCCGGGGTGCAAAAATTCGTTTACCTGAGCCACCTGGGAGCCAACCCATACGCGGCCTTTTCCGTGCTTCGGGCCAAGGGTCTGGCCGAACAGGCCATCATGCAAAGCCAGGCGCCCTGGATCATCGTGCGCAGTGGATGGGTGTATGGCCCGGGCGACCACTTCCTCACCCCTTTGATGCGCCACCTGGCACGCTGGCCCCTGTTCCCCCTGCCCGGGGGCGGGGAAACCATGCTTCAACCTCTGTGGGTCGAAGACCTGGTGGCCCTGCTCAGCCTGCTGGTCACCGACGCCGAAACCAGGTATGTTCTGGAAGTAGGCGGCCCGGAGCACCTGCTGTGGAAGGACCTCTTGCATCTTCTCGCGCACACGCTGCAACGCCAGCCTCGTTTCGTTCCCATACCTATGGCCTATGCCCGTGCCCTGGCTACCACCTGGGTCATGGCCACCCGTCGGGGGTTGGGCCTGCTTTTCTGGCTGGACTACATGGCCCTGGACCGTACCACCGACGTGGACGTGCTTCCGCGACGTTTCGGTCTCTTCCCCGAACGCCTGTCTCGTTACCTGGAAAAACATCCCATGACCCGGACTGCCCTGGTCGGGCCCGCAACGGGTGCCCAGGAGTAAGGCCTTTTCTCCGAGGCAGGCTACTCACATCGCCCTGTCCAAACCTTTCGATTTGAAGGAACCTTTTTCCGGAAGTCGAATTTTCCCCCATCCCCTCCAGGAGGCCCCGAATGCGACGATTGCGTTTGCCCAAAGGTGAGGTGGAAATTCGGGTGCTCACCCAACCAGAAGAAATGGAAGAGGTGACCCGACTGCAAGACCTGGCCTGGTCCGGTCGGGAGGCTGTGGTACCGGCCTCTTTTATGGTGGCCCTGGCCCATGAAGGGGGGTTGGTCATGGGGGCTTATACGCTGGAGCCGCCCCGGGAACTGGTGGGCTTTGTGTTGGGGTTTCTGGGCTTTCACGAAACACCCGAAGGCGAGCGCATGGTCAAGCACTGTTCCCACATGCTGGGCGTGCACCCCGAGTGGCGCAACATGGGCCTGGGTTATTGGCTGAAGCGCGCCCAATGGCAATGGGTGCGGCACCAGGGCCTGGAACTCATCACCTGGACCTACGACCCGCTCTGGAGCCGCAACGCGCATTTGAACATCCGCAAACTGGGGGGCATCGTGCGCACCTATTACCCCAACTATTACGGCAACATGACCGATACCCTCAATCGGGGCCTGCCTTCGGACCGTTTTTTGGTGGAACTGTGGGTGAACACCCCTCGCGTGCGCGACCGGATGCAAATGCAACCCCGCAAGCCTCTGGACCTGGCCCATTTTCTGGCCGCGGAGGTGCGCATCCTCAACCCATCGGTCTTGGACGACGCGGGCCTGCCCGTGCCCCCCGAGGAAGTGGACTTTCCCGACCCGATGGAGGAAAACTTCATCCTGGTGGAGATTCCGTCCAACTTCTTTGCCATTCGCGACCAAAACCTGGATTTGGCCTGGCGCTGGCGGCTTCACATTCGGGAGGTCTTCCTGGAACTCTTCGACCGGGGCTACATCGTCACCGATTTTCTACACCTCAAAGGCCCCACCCCGCGCAGTTTTTACGTGGTCACCTACGGCGAAAGCACCCTGGGCGTGTGAGCCGGGGAGGGAAATGCGCCCTTTCCCCCTCCCTCCGGAGATGCGCCCGCCCAGCAGGGAAGGCGGACCCGGCACCCGGGGGTGAGCACCGCCTTTCCCGATACGATGCGCTACAATGACAGTAACCTTGCTACATCCTTTTGTCGAGGCAGTCCCATGCAACCGGAAAGCGTCGTTCTGTATCACGTTCGCATGCCTTTGCAACACGCCTTCGTCACCTCCACCGGTGGCCGCCAGGAGCGCGACGCCATCATCGTCGAAGTGCGAGACCGAGACGGCTTCATCGGTTGGGGCGAATGCGTGGCCGGCTGGGAGCCGCGATATTCGGAAGAAACCGTACACACCGCTTGGAGCGTGCTGGAGCGCTTTCTCATTCCGATACTCTTGGAGCGCACCTGGAAACACCCCCGCGATTTTGCCCGAGCCGTGGCCTGGGTGCGGGGGCATCCCATGGCCAAAGCCGGGCTGGAAATGGCCCTGTGGGACCTGTACGGCAAACACCGCAACCAGAGTTTGAAGGACCTGCTGGGCGGCGTGCGAAACCGGGTGCCCGTAGGGGTGTCCATCGGTATTCAACCCACGCCCGAGGACCTGGTGAAGCGGGTGGCTCACTTCGTCGAGCAGGGCTACCGCCGCATCAAAATCAAAATTCGTCCCGGTCGCGACCTGGGAGACGTGCAAGCCGTGCGCCGCGCCTTCCCCGACCTGCCGTTGCAAGTGGACGCCAACGCAGCCTACACCCTGGAAACGGCCCGGGAACGCCTGCGCGCCCTGGACGACTACAACCTGCTGCTCATCGAACAACCCCTGGCCCACGACGACCTGTGGGATCATCGCGCCCTTCAACGGGAACTCCGCACGCCTTTGTGCCTGGACGAGAGCATTCGCCACCCTCGCGCCGCCCGCCAGGCCCTGGAAATGGGGGCCTGCCGCATCATCAACATCAAACAGGGTCGGGTCGGGGGCCTGAGCGAAGCCGTGGCCATTCACGACGTGGCCCGCGAACGGGGTGCGCCCGTGTGGTGCGGCGGCATGCTGGAGACCGGCATCGGGCGGGCGGCCAACCTGGCCCTGGCCTCCCTGCCCGGTTTCACCCTCCCTGGCGACATCTCCGCCACCGAGCGCTATTACGCTCGCGACATCACCCACCAGCGCTTCACCCTCAACGAGGACGGCACCATCACCGTACCCCAGGGGCCGGGTTTGGGCATTCAGGTAGATCGGGAGGCCCTGGCCCATTACACTCGTTTCGCACAGCGATGGCCCTGAACGACTGTATCCGCATCCCTTTCTGAAACGACAAAATACTACGCACTTTCAAGCCATTTGGTGAAACTTCGAAAGGATGCTAAAATTACCAACCTGAAAACACATGCGCACCCGGAGGCATGAACTCCTTGGCTCGCGGTTTCCATGCCCTTGCTCAGGGCAGGGAGTGATGTGTCGATGGACGAAACCAGAATTCCAAACGAACGTCAAATCCTTCAAAGCGCGCTCCAACGGCTCATTCATGGTCTACCCCTGCTGAAAGGGACCGAAACCCGTTTGGTGTGCTATTTGATGGAACCCGACGACAACGGGGAAGACTGGCTCCTGACGCGTATGCAAGGCCCCGCCTTCACACCGGAGCCTTTGACCCTGCACATACCCGACGAGCTCTTTCGCTCTTTTTACGAAAACCATCCCACACCGCGCGTTCTGCATCGCGAAGAAATCCGCGAAACGCCGCTGCTCAAAAACTTCCCCGGAATCGAAACCTATCGCAGTTTCTTCTGGTATCCCTTACGGGAAGAACAGGAGTGGGTGGCCCATTTCCTCTTCGCCCACCCCGGAAGGCATTATTTCAATTCCCAGCGTCAGGCCCTGTTGGGTTTGGCAGCCGACATGTACCTGCTGACCTGGAAACATCGCCTGTGCCTGCGTTCGTTGTTTCACCGCATCCAGCGCCTTTACCGGTTGGAAGAGGAAGTGCGGTACCGCCTGGCGCGCGACCTCCACGACGGACCGGCCCAAACCCTTTCGGGGTTGGTCATGGAAGCCCAGTACCTGCGTCGCCTGGCCCAGGACGACCCCGAAACCGTACTGGAAAGCCTGAACGAACTGGAAGACAAAGCCCGCAAAGCCGTGAACGAAATCCGGCAGGTATTGTACATCCTGCGGCCGCTGGCCCTGGAGCAGGGAGCCTTTCGCGAGGCACTGGAGCAACTGGTGGCCCGTATACGCTCCACCTTTCCCGGGGAAGTGCGTACTGAAATTCAAGAGCAGGTGTTGGAGCACTTACCGGACGAAGCCCAGCGTCACCTGTTTTACCTGGCGGCCGAAGCCCTGAACAACGCGGCCAAACACGCCAATGCGCAAACCATCACGCTGCGTCTGTGCATGGAAGATGACGGGCACGGGGCTTTGGAAATCGAGGACGACGGTCTGGGCTTCGACCCGGAACAGGCCCAGGAATTGCGCAAATTGGGCCATTACGGGCTGTTGAACATGGAAGAACGGGCGCGTTTCTTGAAGGGCGAATTGGAAATCCAGTCCCGTCCCGGTCAGGGAACCCGCATTCGCGTCCGGTTCCCTCTTACGCTCCCTGCCCCTTCCGGGGAAGGCGGAACGGAAACCCAACCCAACTAAGGGGTCACCCTCTTTCACCATCAACAAAAAAGCCGCGCCCGGGGCACGGCTCTGAAATTTGGCCTTATGTGGTGGGCTTTCGCCCACCACATAAAGATGGCGATCATCCATCAAAGCAAACCTTGTTTTGGCGGTGAGGCCGCCTTCACCCAGTTTCACAAGGCGATGTATCGCGGCAAACCCAGCCTTATTTTCTGAGAACCGCGCCTGCAAGCGCGGCTTTTTCGCTTCATAAGCCCGTGCTTCACGAGGAAGCGCTGGCTTCCTTGGCCACTTCCACGACGGCCGGACCCTTGCCCGGCTCCTCTTTGTGGCTGCCGTCGCAGAAGGGGAATTTCTTGGAGCGATAACAGCGGCACAGGGCCACCTTCTCGCCCGGCTTCAGCGTGACCACCGTGACCACGCCTTGCTCTTTGACCTCGGCCATGAGCCACCTCCCGAAAGGGGCGTTAACTCAGGGGGAATGGACTGGTGGTGCGGGCTTGACGACCTTTTCCGAAACCTATCGAGGCCCCGATGGGCACCCGTTCTCAGGCCTCTTCGTTGAGGGTAACCCACGTAGGGGTGCGGGTGCGGGCATCCAGCAACACCAGCGTGCTGCGTCCCGTCAAGCCTCCGAAGAGTTCTCCGGGGTTGAGCAGCAGCGTTTCGCCCACCCACTCTTCGTGGGCCTGATGGTCATGCCCGTAACAGACCAGGTGATACTGACCGCTGGCGGCCAGGGGCCGCGCGATTTCGGGGTAATGGGTCAGGGCGATGCGCAAGTCGCCCAATTCCAGGGCGGCAAAATCGCCGTACAGGTGCACCTGGGGGTGTTGCTGCGCAATCAACGCCAACAAACGCCGTTCGCCGTCGTTGTTCCCAAAGACACCGTGAAGGGGCCTGCCCTGCATGGCTTCGATGAAACGCTTCAGGGCAAAGGGCGCGACCCAGTCCCCGCAGTGCAACAGGGCATCGGCCTGGGCCAGATAGGGCCGTGCCCGGTCGATGTTCCAAAGATGGTCGTGGGAATCGCTCACGATGGCCAACCGCATCGCCATCCCTCACACAGGTGGTTTGCCGTTTTGCAGGGCCAAAAGGCGCAAAACGACTCCAACACCGGCTTCTTTTCGAGAAAATCATACCGAATCTCCCGCCAAAAGGAAGGGAGAACCGGCGACTTTTCCCACGAAAAAAGAAAGCAGCGACCGGAGCCGCTGCTTTCTTTCGAGGCGGGTCGAGGAGGGTGTGAAAAGCGCCTCAGACGATTTCCACCACCGCGCCCACTTCTTCCAGTTTGGCTTTGGCGGCTTCGGCTTCTTCCTTGGGCACGCCCTCCAGCACCTTGGCACCGGGGGTTTCGGCCACCTGCTTGGCCTCTTTCAAGCCCAGGCTGGTGAGTTGGCGGATGACTTTGATGACTTGAATCTTCTTGGGGCCGGTGTCCTTGAGGACCACGTCGAATTCGGTCTTCTCTTCCTTGGCCTCTTCGGCCGCGCCAGGAGCCGCAGCACCGGGTACGGCCGCGACGGCCACGGGCGCAGCCGCGGAAACGCCCCACTTCTCTTCCAGCATCTTGGCCAGTTCGGCGGCTTCCATCACCGTCAACTGGCTCAATTCCTCGACCAACTTCTCCAAATCGGCCATGGTTCACAACCTCCTGTTGGTTTGGTTTTTACACGCTTAGGCAAGCGGACGTACGAACCCCTTTCGGTGCTTGGATGCACCCTCTCAGGCTGCCGGGGCGGCCTCGGCCTGCTTCTCGCTGTAAGCCTTGACCAACGCAGCCAGTTGCCGCCCAGGCTCGGCCAACACCCGCACCAGACGGGTGGCCGGCGTGGTGAGCAGACCGATGAGTTGCGCCCGCAGCACGGGCAGAGGCGGCAGTTTGGCCAGCGCCACCACTTCGTCCGCTGTGATGACACGACGCTCCAGGTACCCGGCCTTGATGGTCAGATTCTCCTCGTGCTCTTTCATGAAGTCCACCACGGTCTTGGCCGCGGCCACGGGGTCCTCCAAAGCGAAGACCACGGCCGTGGGGCCCTCCAGCACCTGGGTTTCCGGCAGGGGGTAATCGGTCTCTTGAAGCGCGATACGGAGCAAGGTGTTCTTCACCACCATGTAGGTGGCACCGGTCTCCCGCAATTTGTTGCGCAGTTCCTGGGTCTCGGGCACGGTCAATCCCTGGAAGGACACCAGGACCATCCCCTGGGCCTTTTCCAGGTACTCCTTGTACTGCTTGAGGAATTCTTCCTTCCGGGCACGTGTAATGGCCAAGGTACACCTCCTTGCAATCAGGTGGAAGACATCTGGGTTTTCGCAATCAGGGAGTTGCCCCTCCCTAATAAAACAAAACGTCTTTGCCACCCGCCGGGCAAAGACGTTCCACCCCTCTATGGATGAGGGGCAACCGTCTCTGCGCCTCGGCAGGGTGTGGGTTTAAGCCCTGGTAAGGGCCCCTGCGGTCTTCAGCGCGGCTCTTCCGCTGTACAAACCGCCCGCATTCTATCGCAAGGCCCTAAAGATGTCAACCAATTGAGACGTACTGCGCGCGGGTGGGGCGCGGGCTGCAATCAACGGGCCTCGCTTTGGGCAAAGGGGCAGGCCCTGTATAATGAGAGCAACCCGATCCCCGTTGAAGTTCGGTACTCGTCCCCGCCTTCAACGGTGCGATAGTGCTCTTCTTCATTCTCCCAGCACAAAAACGGTGTCCCTCCCGACCGTCTTGCACGCCGCCGTTTACGAAAGGGAGGCCCCGGTGGAGGTTGCGTCATGGAGAAATGGTTTCTGGGAAAGCGTTACGACCTGGACGCGGGCCGGATGCTGGACGAACCCGTCTATTACGACCCCGACGACCTGACCACCCATGCGTTCATCGTGGGGATGACGGGGTCGGGCAAGACGGGACTGGCCATCACGTTGATGGAAGAGGCCGCACTCACGGGCATTCCCGCGCTGTACATCGACCCCAAAGGGGACCTGACCAACATTGGGCTGCACTTTCCCGAGTTGCGCCCGGAGGACTTCCAGCCCTGGATTTCCCCCGAAGAGGCCCGACGCGAGGGCAAAACCGTGGAAGAAAAAGCCGCGGAAACCGCGGCCCTGTGGCGCAAGGGTCTGGCTTCCTGGGGTATCGATTCGAAGCGCATCCGCCAATTGGACGAGCAGGTGGATTTCGTGGTGTTCACCCCCGGCTCCGACGCCGGCGTGCCCGTTTCCATCCTCGCTTCCCTGGCCGCGCCCCGCCTTCCCTGGGAAGGCAACCAGGAACTCATCCTGGAACGCATCAACGGCACGGTGACCGCGCTCCTGGGCCTGGTGGGGTACGACGAGGTGGACCCCCTGCAATCGCGAGAGCACGTGCTCCTGGCCAACATCTTCCGCCATGCCTGGTCCCAGGGGCAGGACCTGACCCTGGCCGACCTTATCATGCAGGTGCAGCGTCCGCCTTTCGACAAATTGGGGGTGTTCGACCTGGAAACCTTCTTCCCGGAAAAGGAGCGCACGGCCCTGGCCATGCGGCTCAACAACATTTTGGCCTCCCCCACCTTTCAGCCCTGGCTTCAGGGCCTTCCTCTGGACGTAGAACGCCTGCTGTGGAACGAAAGGGGCAAACCCCGGCACAGCGTGTTCTACCTGGCCCACCTGGGCGACCGGGAGCGCATGTTCTTCGTGACCCTCCTTTTCACCGCGGTGGAAACCTGGATGCGCACCCAACCCGGCAGCGACGCCCTGCTGGCCATCCTGTACTTCGACGAAATTTACGGCTACCTTCCCCCGGTGGCCAATCCCCCTTCCAAACCACCCCTGTTGCGGATGCTCAAACAGGCCCGGGCCTTTGGCGTGGGCCTGGTGCTGGTCACCCAAAACCCCGTAGACATCGACTACAAAGCCTTGAGCAACGCGGGAACCTGGTTCATCGGCCGTTTGCAAACGGAACGGGACAAACTGCGTTTGCTGGACGGCCTGGAAGGCGCCGCGCCGGGCATGGACCGGCAGGCTTACGATGCCTTGATCTCCCGCCTGCGAAAACGAGTCTTCCTCTTGCACAACGTGCACGAATCCGAACCCATCGTATACCACACCCGTTGGGCCATGAACTATCTTCCCGGGCCGCTGACTCGCGCCCAAATTCCCTTGCTCAACCGCCTGCTGGGGGTGGAACGGAGCATGGAAGCCACGGCTCCTCAACCCCAGCCGGTGCATCGAACCGCATCGGCCCCCACCGCGGCGCCCTCGCCTGTCGCACCGGTCACCCTGCCGGGCACACCAACCCGCCCGCGCGTGCCCGGCGAGGAATACTTCTGGCCCGTGGAAATTCCCCATCAGGAAGTCGCACGCGACCCCGAAGCGGAAGGCCTGCCCTACTTAGGGGTGGTGTATCGACCCGCCCTGTGGGCTCAGGCCCGCATCCACGTGGTGAAGAGCAAATACAACCTGGATTGGGAAACCCTGTACGCGGCGCTGGTGGAAGAGCCCGACCGCCGGGTGGATTGGGAAGCCTGGATGGCCGCGCCCAAAGACCCGGATTTCTTCGAGATGGAACCCGTTCCCGAGGCCCGCTTTCTCCCCTTGGAGCCTCCCTGGACCCGAGCCTCGGACCTCAAACGCCTGCAACGCGCGTTCAAAACCTACCTGCTGCGTCGGATTCGCATCCCGGTGCGGGTGCACAAGGCCCTCAAGGTGTACGCAGGGCCGGATGAGCCGGAATCCCGCTTCAAGCGCCGGTTGCGCGAAGCGGCTCGTGAGGGCCTGGAAAAGGAATTGCGCAAAATTCGGGAGAAGTACCAGCGCAAACTGGAGCGATTGCGCGCCAAACTGGCCCGGGAAGAGCGGGAACTGGCCCAGGATTTGGCGGAATACGAACAGCGCAAACGGGAGGAATGGGTCACCCACGCGGAGAACGTGTTGGGGCTTTTCCTGGGGCGACGGCGTCGGCTCACTTCTTCGCTGACCAAACGCCGCCTGGCCCAAAAGGCTCGAGCCGACATCGAAGAATCCAAGGCCCTCATCGCGGAATATCGGGAGCGCATCCGGGAACTGGAACAAGCGATGGACGAGGCCATGGAAGACGCGCGGGCCAAATGGGCCGAGATGCTGGAAGAGGTGGAGGTCCTTCTGTTGAAGCCTTCACAGCGAAGCGTGCAGGTGGAAATGTTCGGCATCGCCTGGATGCCCTATCACGTCTTCGGTGATGGGCAAAACCTGGTGGACCTGCCGGCCTTCCACGATCCCCACGAGGAGGGTGAAAGCACCTCCCTGGGCTGAAAAAGCCCGTCGTCCTAAAGGGCAAGAGGGCTTCCTCCGGCCCGGAAAGGGCGCTATGCTTGAAAAGCGCCCCAAAAGGCAACCACCCTTTCTGCCCATTCTGCGAAACCGTCACGTCACGGAGGTGAAGCCGATGATTCGTGTCAACAACAAATTCGAGGTGCAATGGAAACCCGGCATGACCATTCGGGACCTACTGGACGAGATGAAGTTCACCTTTCCCCGCCTGGTCATTTCCGTCAATGGAGAAATCATCCCCCGCGAACAGTGGGATACCTACGAGTTGAAAGACGGCGACGACGTCAAGGTCATCCACATGACGGCAGGAGGTTGACATGCGCTGGGCACGCATCCGAACCCCCGACGGTTACGAGGGCTACGCCTGGGTCCACGAAGGGCGTGTCGGCCCGGTCAAAGGTTCGCCTTTCGACGAGTACGAGCGCGAGGAACTGCGCTGGGACCTGGAGGAAGTGCGGCTCCTGCCCCCGGTGCTTCCCCGCAAAATCATCGGTGTGGGACGTAACTACCCGGCCCACGCGGCCGAACACGGTGCCGAGGTGCCCGCGGTGCCTTTGATTTTCCTGAAACCCCCCACCGCCGTCATCGGCCCGGAAGAACCCATTCGCCTGCCGCCCCAGTCCCGCCAGGTGGAGCACGAAGCCGAGTTGGCCGTGGTCATCGGTCGGCGGGGCCGGTGGATTTCGGTGGACGAGGCCTTGAAGTACATATGGGGGTATACCCTGGGGAACGACGTGACCGCCCGGGACCTGCAACGCCGGGACCCGCAATGGACCCGAGCCAAGGGCTTTGACACCTTCGCCCCCCTGGGGCCGTGGGTGGATACCGACTTCGATCCAGCCCAGGCCACGGTACTCTGTCGGGTGAACGGCGAAGTGCGCCAGATGGGCAACACCCAAGAAATGGTCTTCTCCGTGGCCCAACTCATCGCCTTCGTCTCCTCGGTAATGACGCTGGAACCCGGCGACGTCATCCTCACGGGGACGCCTGCCGGCGTAAGCCCCTTGCATCCGGGAGACGTGGTAGAGGTGGAAATCGAAGGTCTGGGGGTGCTGCGCAACCCGGTGGTGGCGGACCGGCCCCAGGCCCGATGAACGGGTGCCCCGACGCCCCGTCGCAAGGTTTTCGTCCGCCCGTTCTCGGGGGTAGGGAGGGGCGGCTTTCCAAACCCACCCCTCCCTCTGTATAATGCTCAGCGGGCGCGATGCCCCCGTCATGGTCGTCGTGAACCGCTTTTGGACCGGGCGTGTCAAGTTGCCGGAACAGCGGGATGGGCTTTCGACGGCAAGAGGTGGATGTGCGCGCTTCCGTGGAGTGCATGAAGGATGCCCGTTCTACCCGAACCCATACAGCGTTTGATGCAGGCCCTGGAGCGCCTTCCCGGTGTGGGGCCGAAGACGTCGGCGCGGCTGGCTTTCTTCTTGCTTCGTCATCTTCCCCTGGCCCGGGACCTGGCCCAGGCCTTGGAGGATTTGGAGCGGGTCACGCTGTGCCGCCGCTGCTTTCACCTTACTGAAGAGGGACAGGCGTTTTGCGCCATTTGCCGGGACCCGCGACGGGACCCCGCCACCGTGTGCGTGGTGGAGGACCCCCTGGACGTGCTGGCCCTGGAGCAGGCCGGCGTGTACCAGGGCCGGTACCATGTGCTGCACGGCGTGATTTCCCCGGTGGAAGGCGTGGGGCCGGAAGACCTGCGGATTCGTGAACTCCTGGAACGCATCCCGGCCGAAGGCATCCAAGAAGTCATCCTGGCCACCAACCCCAGCCTGGAAGGCGACGCCACCGCCATGTACCTTTACGAACGCCTGAAACCCCTGGGGGTCCGGGTAACCCGACTGGCCCAGGGCCTGCCTTCGGGCGGCGATTTGGAGTACGCGGACCCCCTGACGTTGGTGCGGGCTTTGATGGGGCGCCAGGAAATGGCGTGACCGGGGCAAGGGTTGTATGGAACGTTTCCGCACATTGCCGGGCTGGATGTATTGGGCCGCGTTCGGACTGATGGCCCTGGGCTTGGTTCTTCTGGCCCTAACGGGGTATTTGCGCCCCATGCTCCGGGCCGCTACTCGGCCTTTGATTGCCGTCCAGACCTGGACCTCCCGCTACGTCTATTCCATCCAGGATTTGCTCACTTCGCCCACCGAAGTGGAAGAGCTGCGCCGTCGCAACCAGGAATTGGAAGCGGAGGTCAACCGTCTGCGCGCTCAAGTGGCGGAATTGCAATTGCAGGTCTCCCAACTGGAATTGGTGGCCGCGCTCCTGGATTTCGCTCGCCAGCACCCCGAACACGAGTACCTGGTGGCCCAGGTCATCGGGCGAGACCCCAGCCCCTTCTTGCATTACGTGCTCATCAACGTCGGTTCCGACGACGGCGTACGGCCCGGGATGCCCGTGGTGGCCGACAAGGGCCTGGTGGGCCAGGTAGACGCCGTCATCCCTACCGCGGCCCGGGTGCGGCTCATCACCGACCCTTCCTCGCGGGTGAACGTGCGCACCACCCCGTCCAACGTAGACGCGGTGCTGGCCGGCAGCCTCACCGGCGACCTGCAACTGACCCTGGTGCCCCTGGAGGCCAAAATCCAGCCCGGCGACCTGGTGGTCACCTCGGGCCTGGGAGGGCAGTACCCGCCCAACATTTTGGTGGGCCAGGTGGTCAGCACCCGACGGGTGGGCTTTGCCCTTTTCCAGGAAGCCGCGGTACAGCCCGCGGTAGACTTCGCCCATCTGCAAGCCGTGCTGGTGGTGACCAACTTCCGCCCGGTGGACGTTTCTCCCCTCATTCCCTCGCCGGGAGCGCCCTGACATGACGCACCTGCGGGTGGCCCTGCTTTGGGCCGCATCTTTGTGGTTGCAACTGGTGGTCGCGCCGTTGTTGCGCTGGCTCCAGGGTTACCCGGATGTCACCTTCCTCACCTGGCTTGCAGTGGGCCTCTTCCTGCGGGGCCGTGGGTTTTGGGTCTGGACCCTGCTTTGGGGCTTTTCCACAGGGTGGGTCTCGGCCCTGCCCGACGTCGCGGTCCTGGTGGCCTACGTGGGCTTGGGCTTTCTATTGGAACGCATACGCGAACGTCTGTGGGAACGGCCTTACCTCCTCTTGTTTGGGGGAACTCTGGTGGGTACAATGGCTTTGCGCCTGTGGGAATACGGCGTGGTGCAATTCATCGGCGCGAAAATCCCCTGGGTGGAGGCTTTGCGTCAGGTTTTGATACCTTCCTTGTGGTGGAACCTGTTGCTGGCCCTGCCCGTGTACACCGTGGTTTCCGGTTTCACCGGGCCGCGGAGGACGGAGACATGACCCAGGACGTAATGACCGACCTTTCCCCCTACCATAAAAACGACCTTCCTCCACGACGTCTCTACACCTTGATGCTCCTCCTGGGCCTGGTGCTGGGCCTGTTCGTGGCCCGGCTGGTAGGGCTTCAAATTTTGCAGAACCAGGTCTGGGAAGCCCGCGCCCAGGAAAACCGCGTGGAAGTACTCAACCTGCGCGCGCCGCGCGGCGCCATTTACGACCGCAACGGCGCGGTACTGGCCCGCAACGCCCCCGCGTTCAACGTGGTCATCACCCCGGCATACCTGCCCGAGGATCCGGGCATGGTGGACCACATCTTCCAGGAACTCTCGGCCCTCCTGGGAGTGCCTGTGGACTTCGGGGAAATCTCCCCGGCCAATCCTTACGTCCCCTGCCGCTCCCAACACGGCATCCGGCAAATCGTGTTCTACGGTTTGACCACCGCACCTTACCGCCCGGTGAAAATTAAGTGCGACGTGCCGCGCGCGGTGGCCATGCAAATCGAGGAGCGCCGCGCCCAGTGGCCCGGCGTCGGTGTCGAAATCGAACCGGTGCGGGAGTACCCTACGGGCGAATCTTCGGCCATGGTGGTAGGCTTTTTGGGCCCGGTGCCGGAAGCCCTGGCCGACTACTACGAAGAAAAAGGGCTGGACATCAATCGAGACAAGGTGGGTTACGCGGGGGTGGAACTGTACTACCAGGACTTGCTGGCCGGACGCAACGGTCGGCGGGTGGTGGAAGTAGACGTGGCCGGCCGCATCTTACGAGACCTGGAGCCGCCCCAGAACCCCGTACCGGGTACCAGTATTCGCCTGACCATCGATTGGCGCTTGCAAGACATCATGTACACCATCCTGGTGCGGGAATTGAAGGAGTGGAACGCCTATTTCGGCAAGGAGCGCTTCAAAAACGCCGCGGCCATTGCCATGAACCCCAAGACCGGGGAAATCCTGGGCATGGTGGCCGTGCCCACGTACAACAACCAAATCGTCTCCCGCTTCATCCCCCAGGATTATTACGAGTATCTGACCACTGCGGAATTCAAGCCCTTGCTCAACCACGCCATCTCGGCGGAGCACCCGCCGGGTTCGGTGTTCAAAATCATCACCGCCACCGCAGCCCTCAACGAAGGGATTGTGCGCCCCAATCAAATCATCAAGGCGCCGGGCACCATCACCCTGCAACAGAAGTTCTTCGAGGGAGACGTGGGCAAGCCCCAGACTTTCTACGACTGGAACTGGGAACGGGGCGGCTTTGGGGAACTGGAATTCCTGGACTGCATTGCCTGGTCCAGCAACGTGTGCTTCTACAAGGTGGGCGGCGGGTATTTCGACGAAATCCCCGAAGGGGTGGGCATCTGCCGTTTGGGTACCTATGCCCGGGCCATGGGCTTTGGCGCGCCCACGGGCATCGACCTTCCCGGCGAGGCCGACGGCCTCATCCCCGACCCCAAGTGGAAGCGCATCTTCCAGGGCGAAAACTGGTCCACTGGCGACACCTATCTGGCCAGCGTGGGTCAGGGGTACGTGTTGGCCACGCCGTTGCAGTTGTTGGTGGGCGCTTCCACCATCGCCAATGGCGGTAAGGTGGTGAAACCCACCATTTTGTATCAGAAACTGGATGCCGAGGGTCGCGTCGTCGAGGACTTTCGCCCCACCATCCTGCGAGACATCACCAAGGACCCAGTCATCGAAGTCTACGAGAACCCTGCAGGTATTGGGAGTTGCCGTCCCACGGGGGAAACCAAAACAGTGCAACCGGAAGTGCTGGCCCTGGTGCGGGAAGGGATGCGCCGCGCGGTGCTGGACGGGACCCTGACCCGTCCCTTCGAAGGGTTTCCCATCCCTGCGGCGGGTAAGACCGGTTCGGCCGAGTACTGCGACAATCGGGCCCAGGCAGAAAACCGATGCCAGCCCGGCAACTGGCCCTCCCATGCCTGGACGGTGGCCTACGCCCCCTTCGACGACCCGGAAATCGCGGTGGTGGCCTTCGTGTACGACGGTACCGAAGGTGCCAAGGTGGCCGCGCCCATCGTGCGTCAAATCATGGACGCCTATTTCGCCTTGAAGGCCCAGACCGAGGAATAAGAGGGTTTTTGAAAACCCTTCGGGCTTTCATTGAAAAGGTGCTTCGCACCTTCTCAAACACCCTCCAAGCAAAAAGGCGGATGCGTTTTATCACGAACCCCGTGACGGAATTTCGGTCACGGGGTTTCCCTGTATGGAGACCGTCGAACATGGCCATTTCCCACCGACGAGGAGGCACGCTCCATGCTTCGTCCCGTGTTGTTTTGGATGGCGCAGTCGCCTCGGATGCGGGCCTGGGTCACCCGTTCGGCCGTGGGCAGGCGGGTGTCCCGGCGTTTCGTGGCTGGCGAGACCCTGGAGGAGGGCCTGGAGGTCGCGCGACGTTTGCGCGACCGCGGTTTTTTGGTCACCCTGGCCCACTTGGGCGAATGGGTGCATACCCAGGAGGATGCCCGTCAGGCCGCGCAGGCCATTCACCGCCTGATTCAAAGCGTGGGGGAAGCCCAGGTTCCGGCCTACGTATCGGTGAAACTCAGCCACCTGGGCATCCACCTTTCCCAAAACCTGGCCGAGAGTCTGCTCCAAGACCTGCTGCAGGCCGCCAGCGAGCAGGACATGATGCTGCGCATCGACATGGAAGAATCGGCTCTGGTGGACCCCACCCTGGAACTCTTCTGGCGTTTCCACAAGAGGGGCGTGGCCAACCTGGGCCTGGTGTTGCAAGCCTACCTGTACCGCACCGAAGGTGACTTACGCCGTCTCCTGCCGGCACGAGTGCCCATTCGCTTGGTGAAGGGCGCGTACAAAGAACCCAAAACCGTGGCCTACCCCAAGAAACGGGACGTGGACGCCAACTTCGACCGCCTGGCCCGCCTCCTGCTGGAGGCTGCCCAGGCCCCCCAGGCCCCGCGGCTCTCCACCAACGGCCGACGACCGCCCATGGTGGCCATCGCCTCCCATGACGAAGACCGCATCGCCTATGCGCAAGAGACAGCCCGGCGCCTGAACCTTCCCAGGGATGCGATGGAGTTCCAGTTCCTCTACGGCATCCGCCGGGATTTGCAAGAACGCATACGCCGGGAAGGCTACCCGGTGCGCATCTACGTACCTTACGGTTCCGAGTGGTACCCCTACTTCATGCGCCGTCTGGCGGAGCGACCGGCCAACCTGTTCTTCTTCTTGCGGCATTTGTTCCGCAAGTAGCGCCCTTCGTCAGGTGCTCGGAAGCGAAAATGTCCATGTCGGCTGCTCGTAGCAGGCCCTCTTCCGGAGAAGCCTGAATGCATGGGGTCTCTAATGGTAACCGCAAGCGTCCACGCCCGGACGCACATTGAAACGCTCCTCCAGCACTTTCAGGGTTTCCGGCCGCACCACCGGTGCCAGGGCCACCTCGACGAAGGGGTACAGGCAGGTATCCTTCTCGGGATACGCGGCCAGTTGGGCCAGCACCTTCCCGATGACCTCCCGACCTTCCATCTGCACCAGGGTATCCCAGAAGCACTTGGCCGAAGCGTAGCGCAGGTCGAGATACAAATCCGTGAATTCCTTGCTTTGACGAAGCGGAGTGTTTTCGGGCAGGTTCTGATCCAGCCAGCGCTGGAATTTATCAATCTGCCACAAATCCAGGGGAAGGTAAGGTGCGGTGGTGTCGAAGTTGACAAACCGAGCACCCTGGGGCGTGCACTGCCAAACCGATGCGTTCGGTTCGCTGAATTGGTCCCCGACCCAATAGGCCAGGCCTTCTTCCAAGTTGAGGGGAAACCGGTCCGATGCGTCATCTTCACCCTCGAAAAGCACCTCTCCCTCTTCTGTCATGTAAGTGGTGAAATAGCCGAACCATTCATCTTCGATGTAAAGGTTGATGAGCGCGTGCACGATTTCGTGGACGAGGGTGCGGTTGAGGGTTACCAGCCGGCCGGGTTGGCATCCGACGCTGACGATTTCCGTCATCATCCAGTCAGTTTGGGCATCCTCATCCCAGGCTTGCATTTGAATGGTGGCGCCTGAGGTGATGGCCATGGCTCCCAGGTCATGCACGGCTCTCGCCACCAGGAAGGGCACCTGGTAATCCCGGGGCAGTCCCAGATAATCTTTCACCGCAGGCGTGCAGGCCTCCAGGCCCATGACCAGGGCAGCGAGGAAGAAATCCTGGTCGCGCGGGCCGACCGCGCTGAACACGCCCCGGCGTTTGGTGATTTCGTCCCGCTCGGCCAAGGGGAAGTCGGGCAGCCGCTCCAGGCAGTTTTCACGCACATAGGGAAACATGCTGTGCTGTTCCACGCATTCCTGGTAGCGTTGCCAGGCCTCCTGAGTGGGCTTGGTTTCTATATAACGCACGTCCATCCACTCTTGGAGCAGGTGGTTATCCGGCGGATCGCCCGCGGGGATGCCTTCCAGGCGCACGGTCACCTCCACCGGACCCGGCTGGGTGATGCCGAAGAAGGCAAAATCCACCGGAGGATACACGTCGATGCATCCGTTGTACCGCAGCCCCTGGGCCTGGGAGGGGGATACGTCCACCGTATAGGTCCGGCCATTGGCCTGGAAGACTACCTGCAGGGCACCTTCGAAGTCCTCCTCACCCAGGTTGCACAGCGTGGCCTCCAGGGTGCCCAGAGGTTGCTGGCTATCGTAACGGAGCAGGATTTGCGCTACGGCTACGTCGGACTTGACTGGGATGGGCGTGGGAGTCGATGTCGGTGTCGGTGTGAAGGTAGGTGTAGTAGGTGTAGGGGTAGGCGTCGGGGTCGCCGCGATGAAGGGCGCCAGTCTTCCGGGCAGGCCACAGGCCATCCCGACCAAAACCGCGAGCAAAATCGCCATTCCCAAAAAGCGCGTGCGCATGACTCATGACCTCCGTAAGGTTTCTGTCCCCCATTGTCCGCGGCATCGTCAGGGAAAGGTCAGAGATGCCCAAACCCGAAGCCGCCCTGGAGCCTTGCTCGGGGAAAGCCGCGGGCTTCTCAGGTCTCGAAGTTTTGCGCGCGCACCCTGCCGTTGTGGGGTATCATGCAAAGGTGGGCCGGGAGAGGGCCGTTGGGATCTTTCCGAGCAAAGGCTTTTACCGGGGACGAGGAGCCATGCCCGAATTTCGCGTCCATGCACCCTACGAACCTACTGGCGACCAGCCGGAAGCCATCCGCCGGCTGGTGGAGGGCGTGCGGAAGGGCTACAAACACCAGGTGCTCCTGGGGGCAACGGGTACGGGCAAGAGCGTGACCGGGGACACTCCGGTGTGGTTATGGCTCGATGAAGGCCGGGGAGAACAGGTTGTGGTGGTGCCTATCGGTCCGTACTTGGACCGCCTGTTTGATGAGCATCCCGAAGCCGTGCTGCGGGATGGAGAGCACGAAATTCTTCCAACCCGTTTCTTACCGGGGCAGTGGCGCACGTTCGCTTTCTCACCTGCAACACGGCGTGTCGGACTTTTTCCCGTAACCGCGTTCGTCCGGCATCGTGTGCGAGCGCCTTTATATCGCGTGACCACCCGTTGCGGGCGTCACATCATAGTAACTGGTGGGCACAACTTCTGGGTGTTACGCCGGGGGAAATGGGTGCTGACCACCACGGAGGACCTGCGGCCAGGGGAAGACCACCTGCCGCTTCCGACCCGGCTTCCACCGCCAGCACAGCCCTTATGCGCCCTCGACCTGTTGCCTTACCTGGAAGATGTCCGGCTGTTCGTCGAAGCGCCGGATACCATCGAGCGGTTTCTGAGCCACCACAGACCCTACATCTTGAAGCGGATGCTGGAGGACGTAGGTATTACCCAGGGTTGGAGCAAAATCTCGGCCATGCGTGCGGGAAGACGAGGCCGCGGGGTACGGGTAGCCCAATGGGTGGCCTTGTTACAACGCTATCCGGAATTCGCCGCGGTATGGTCCCCAGAGCGTGCAACAGTGGGGGGGAAAAAGGCACATCATCGTCTTCCGGTACAATATCCCTTGAACGCTGATTTCATGCGTTTGTTGGGATATTTCCTGTCCGAGGGGCACGCCACATCGCGATTCGTTTTGCTTAGCGTGCGTGCTCCTGCTCTGGCGGCGGATTTGGAGCGCATCCTGACTTCCTTACGCATCGAATGGTCGAGGCGACCTTCTGGAGACTTCCAGATTTCGTCCTCGGTGTTGAGCGCGTTGTTTCGCAAATGGATGGGCGCGCGCGCGACCCACAAGCGTCTGCCTCCCTTCTGGCCCGCTCTTTCCCAGGAGCATCTGGCCGCCTTGCTGAGCGCCTATTTCGATGGGGACGGTACGGTCGACCGGGCCTCTGCGGTAACCGCGGTCACGGCCAGCCCGGCTCTGGCCGCGGACCTGCAGGCAGCCCTGTTGCGATTCAGGATTTGGGCGCGTGTTCGCCCCGTCCGTAAACGCGCGACCAACACTGACCACCCTGGCGATACCTATGTACAGGTGACCATCTCCGGCCAGGAGAACCTGCAACGTTTTGCCCGTGCCATCGGCTTCCGCAGCCCCCACAAACAGGCCGCCCTGGAATCCCTGCTCCAAAAGCAAGGAAACAGCAACGTAGATGTGGTTCCCATCGCAAGGGAAGACCTCCAGGCCTTGCGCGAAGGGCTGAGATGGACACGCCATCAGGCCGCGGCGTATGCAGGCTTGCCCGTCGGGACCCTGCGCGCCTGGGAACGCGGGTGGCGACGTCCACAACGCCGCGCTTTGCAGGCCTATCTCAATGCCCTGCAGACCCGAATGCCTTCCCTGGCTTCTCAGGAAACCTGGCAGCACCTCTCTTTCCTGACCCACTTCTTCTGGACGCCTATCGCGAAAGTTGAGCGAGTTGAGCCCGACACCGAGTGGGTTTACGATTTGTCCGTGGCTGAGGCGGAAACCTTTCTGGCCGGCTGGGGTGGCTTGTGGGTGCACAATACCTTCACCATCGCCTCGGTTATCGCGGAATTACAAATGCCCGCACTGGTGCTGGCCCACAACAAGACCCTGGCCGCGCAGTTGTACGCGGAGTTCCGGGAGTTCTTCCCCGAAAACGCGGTGGAGTACTTCGTCTCCTACTACGACTATTACCAGCCCGAGGCCTACGTGCCCGAAGAGGACCTGTACATCGAGAAGGACACCTCCATCAACGAGGAAATCGACCGGCTGCGCCTGGCCGCCACCACCGCGCTCATGAGCCGCAAGGACGTCATCATCGTGGCCTCGGTCTCCGCCATTTACGGCCTGGGCAGCCCCGAGGCCTATGGCCGGGGTATCATCCACCTGGAGGTGGGGCAGATTTACCGCCGCAAGGCCCTGCTGCGCCAGTTGGTGGAAAGCCAGTACCAGCGCAACGAATACGAGTTGCGTCCCGGCACCTTCCGGGTGCGGGGCGAGGTGCTGGAAGTAGCCCCCGCCTACCTGGACGACACGGTGTACCGCATCACCTTCTTCGGCGACGAGGTGGAACGCATCGTGGAGTACGACCTCATCACCGGCGAGCGCCGCGCGGTCCACATGAGCATCGACATCTTCCCCGCCAAGCACTATTTGACAGAAGAGGAAAAACTGCAAAAGGCCATCCAGGACATCGAACGGGAACTGGAGGAGCGGGTGGCCTGGTTCCTTTCCCAGGGGAAAGTGCTGGAGGCCCAGCGCCTGGAGCAGCGCACCCGCTTCGACCTGGAAATGTTGCGGGAAATGGGCTACTGCAAGGGCATCGAGAATTATTCCCGCCACCTGGAACAGCGGCCCCCCGGTTCGCCGCCCTGGACCCTGATGGATTACATGCCCAGCGAGTACCTGCTGATCATCGACGAATCCCACATGACCATCCCGCAAATTCGGGCCATGTACCACGGCGACCGCAGCCGCAAGCAAACCCTGGTGGACTTCGGCTTCCGCCTGCCCAGCGCGCTGGACAACCGCCCCCTGACCTTCGAGGAATTCGAAGAGCGCATGGGCTACACCATCTACACCAGCGCCACCCCCGGCCCATATGAACTCTCCAAGGCCCAGCAGGTGGTGGAGCAACTCATCCGGCCCACGGGCATCCCGGACCCGGAAATCGAGGTGCGGCCCACCCGGGGGCAAATCGAGCACCTCATCGGCGAAATCCGGCAGCGGGTGGCCCGGGGCGAGCGGGCGCTGGTCACCACCCTGACCAAGCGCATGGCCGAAAAACTGGCCGAATACCTGCAAGACCAGGGCATCAAGGCCTACTACCTGCACTCGGACATCGACACCCTGGAGCGGGTGGGCATCCTGCGGGACCTGCGCCTGGGCAAGTACGACGTGGTGGTGGGCATCAACCTGCTACGGGAGGGCCTGGACCTGCCCGAGGTCTCCCTGGTGGCCATCCTGGACGCGGACAAGGAGGGCTTCCTGCGCTCCACCACCGCGCTCATCCAGACCATCGGCCGCGCGGCCCGGCACGTGCACGGCAAGGTGGTCATGTACGCGGACCGGATGACCCCGGCCATGGAGCAGGCCATCCGGGAGACGGAACGCCGTCGGCGCATCCAGTTGGAGTACAACCGGAAGCACGGCATCACCCCGCGCTCCATCGTGAAGCCGGTGCGGGACCTGACGGACCGGGTGATGCTGGAGCGGGAGAAGGAAGCGGTTTCGGCAACGGCCACGGCCCTGGCCGAAGCCGCGGCCCGCTATGAGGTGAAACCCGAGCACATGGACCCCGAAGATCTGCACCACCTCATCGAAGCCCTGAAGGCGGAAATGAAAGCCGCCGCGGACCGTCTGGAATTCGAGAAAGCCGCGGCTTTGCGGGACCGCATCTTCGAATTGAAGAAGCACCTGGAAACGATGGGGAATTGAAGCGCGAGCAACGGCTTTTCTATTGCCCCCATTGCCCAAGTTCGAATAATTTTCATTCGCACAGAGCCACGGAGGACACGGAGATGTACCTCCGTGTGAGATCCGATTGCAAAAAAAACGGGATGAGGTCGGTTTTGCCGTCCCCATCCCGTTTTCCTTTTAGAGGCGTCAAACCTCCCGAAGGTCCAGGCCCACCGCCCGGGCCATGGCCGGGAGCACCTCCCGGGCCGGGATGCCGGTCCAGCGCTGGAAGGCCAGGGCCGCCTGCCACACCAGCATCCCCAGGCCGTCGGCCGCGGGCAGGCCGGCCCGCCGCGCGGCCGCCACGAAACGGGTCTCCCGGGGGTTGTACACCAGGTCGTAGGCCGCGCCTCGGGGCCAGGGCCCGACTTCGGGCCAGGGGCTGGCCTGGGTGTGGGGGTGCATCCCCACGGGCGTGGCATTGACCAGGAGCACGGGCAGGCGGCCGGTGAACCAGGGTGCGGCGGGGTCGGTGCGCCTTTCCCAGGGGTGGGGAAACACCTGCGCCCGGCCCTGCGCGCGGAAATGGTGGGCCAGGGCCCGGGCCTGCTCCAGACGCCGGGCCAGCACGTGCACCGGCCAGCCCTGACGCAACGCGGCATAGGCCACCGCGCGGGCCGCGCCCCCCGCACCCAAAAGCACCACCTGCCATCCAGGGGCCTCCATCAAAGGCAGACGGCGCCGAGCGTCTTCCCAAAAGCCCGCCGCGTCGGTGTTGTGCCCCACCAGGCGCCCGGCTTCCGCGTACAGGGTGTTCACCGCGCCGCAGCCCCGGGCCGCGTCGGTCAAATCCTCCACCCAGGCCGTGACCTGCTGCTTGTAGGGAATGGTCACGTTCAAGCCGTGCAGGCGACCGCCGCGCAGGTCATCCAGCAATTGGGGAATGAGCCGCTCGGCCGCTTCCGGCGGCACGTCGTAGAGGCGGTATTCGCCTTCCAGGCCCACGGCTTGCAGCGCGGCCCGGTGCAGCACGGGGGAGAGGCTGTGGCCCAGGGGGTGGCCGAGGAGACCAAGAGTATAGGCCGTTGGCCGTTGGCCGTTGGCCGTTCGTTGGTGGTCGGCTGTTGGCCGTTGGCCGTTGGCCGTTCGTTGGTGGTCGGCTGTTGGCCGGTGGCCGGTGGCCGTTCGTCGGTGGTCAGCCGTTGGCCGTGGGCGGTCGGCGGTCGGCGGGTTGTGGTGCATCATGGTTTCAATCGCTCTTGCCGGGGTCGGCTTCCGACGCATCGGGTCGGGGGAGCGGGGGCACCAGCACGTCCAGGTAAAGGCGCAGCATGTCGTCCACAATGCCGCGGAAGGGCAGGGAATCGGCCATGCCGTAAATGGGCGCCAATCCTTCCTCCGAAGGAGGCCGGGTTTTCACTTCGTCCACGGCGTCCTTCAAATCTCGCAAGAAGCGCTCGGTCACGCCGGGCAGGGTGTGCCGCAAGGTGACCGCGATGTGTATCGCGGGCGGCCGTTGCAAGCCGTTCAGGCTCCACCCCCGGCGGCTCATGGCGTCCAGCACCCGGTAGATGTCCACCTGGTCCGACGCGAAGGCGATGACCCACAGAGGGTCGCCCAGCACCCGAAGTTCCGGGATGGCTTCGATGCCCTGGCGAAGGGCCTGCGCCGTCTCCAGGATGCGCCGGGCGGCTTCCCGGTACCCCGCTTCCCCCATGCGCACCAGCGCGGCCCAGGCCGCAGCCAGCAACCCACCGGAGCGGCTCCCGGCGATGGTCGCGGAGGCATACAACCCGCCGGGCCAATCCGTGGCCGTGAAATACTGGTAACGCCGGAGTTCCGGGGAGCGGTACAGCACCACCGAGGTGCCTTTGGGCGCGTAGCCGTACTTGTGGGTATCGATGGAAATGGAAGTCACCCCGGGCACGCGAAAATCCCAGGGGGGCACGGGGTAGCCCAGGTCTTCGGCCCAGGGCAGGATGAACCCGCCCAGGCAGGCGTCGGTGTGGAAGCCAATGCCCCGCTCCCGGGCCAGAGCCGCGAGTTGGGGAATGGGGTCGATGACCCCGTGGGGGAAGCCGGGCGCGGAGCCCACCAGCAGGATGGTATTGGGGGTCATGGCCCGGCGCATGGCGTCCACGTCGGCCCGGTAGTCCGGCCCCACGGGCACCCGCATCGCGCGCACGCCGAAGTAGTGCGCGGCCTTGTCGAAGGCCGGGTGCGCGCTTTCGGGGAGCACCATCTCGGGCTGGGTGATGCCCCGGGTGGCCCGGGCCCAGTCCCGGTAGGTCTTCACCGCCATGAGGATGCTCTCGGTGCCGCCGGAGGTCACATTGCCGCAAATGCGGGCTTGTGGGTCCTGGCGTATGGCCGCTTCGGCACCGGCCATACGGGCCACCATGGCCACGATTTCTTCCTCGAACTTGGCCGCGCTGGGCCACAGGTCGGGGTGCAGGGGGTTGCTCTGGGAATGCAACCCGTAAGCCCGGTTGAGAAACCGCACCCAGGCGGGGTCGCCGTGGTACACCGCACCCGAAGCGTACCCCTCCTGCCAGCGGGGCGCTTCTCGCCGGGCCAGGTCCTCCAGCAAAGCCAGGACCCGCTCCTCGGGCAGGCCCTGCGGAGGCAGCCGGGAAAAGGCCGGCATCGCCGGGTCCCCCTCGTAGGGGTGCAGCGTCTGGCGCAGCGTTTCGGCCACCTGGCGGAATTGCGCCTCCAACTCCCGGCGCACCGCGGGCAGTTTCCGCAGCCACGGCTCCATCCATCGAGCCAGCCAACGGGGAAGACGGGTAACGGCTTTCGGGAAAGGAGTCGAAGGGGATGGCTCGGTCATGGAGGCCCAATCTCCTCATAAAAACGGGAATCGGGTTCGCCGTGGGAGCCAACGACGTATGCGGCGTTCAGCCTATCCGTGGGATGGGCCGCGACGCATGACGTAGACCCAGGCCAGGGCCGCGGGGAGCAGCCAGCCGCCCACCATCACCAACACCAGGAGCCAGGTCGCAGGTCCGGATGCTTCGGCTGGGGCCGGGATGCTCGTGGGGGATGCGGGCGAGGCCGCGGGAAGCGAAGGCGTGGGGGACGCGGGGGAGGCGGTCTCGAAAGCCGTGGCCGTGGGCACTGCCGTATCCGTCGCCGCGGGGGATGTGACCGGACCCAAGTCGGACGCGACCGTTGGGGTGGGCGTCCATTTCGGTGGAAGGACCATGATTTCGTCGCCGGGGCGGATGATGCTGGTCCGGGTCAGGTTGTTCAGTTCCAGCACCTGTTCCAGGGGCACCCGGTATGAAAGGGCAATCATCATCAGAGTCTGGCCGGGCTGTACCACATGCACCACCGCGCCATCGGGTCGAGGGGTGGAGGGAATCACGGGCACCGGGCTGGGCGTGGGCGTGGGACCGGTAGGTGTGGGCAGCGG
>JALWJZ010000014.1 GCA_026996855.1 Anaerolineales bacterium | reverse complement strand
CCAGAAACCACCCCACAAACCACCCCACAAGCCACCCCCGAGGCCGAAAAAGACGCAGCAGGCACCGAAGTTGACCTTGCCCAACTTAGCACCCCCGAAGCCGACCCCTATGCCACCCTCTTGGAATGGGTAAAGGAAGGCAAAACCACAGAGGTAGATATAGAGTTCAATTATTTCAAAGACGACGAAGCCCCAGTTTTTTATGATTTCAAAAAGGGTGTAGAGTACTACTTGGCTTACCTTCTTGAACAAGTTGGATTTGCAGAAGCCTTGCAACCCGGCCAAGAGTATCACGCTATTATAAAAGCGCAATTATTTTTCGTTGCCAAAAACAGTTGGCAAATAGGCAGGTTTCCGGTGTGGCTCTATGGCGTCATCACACGGGATGGTGATGGAATAAAATTAGAGGTTGAGCCACTGGACGAACAAACCGCAAAAGTTTTAGATCTAATGTGGATAGGCAATCAGGGGTATTGGGCTGAATTTGGGAATGGCACTCTGTTAGGGAGCAGGAGCAGGTATGTAACATACATAAACGATGAGGGAATTCTATTCTACCTTTTTGCTCCCCAAGAAGATGAAAACCGTTCGGGGATACCTGCACTTGTCATAAAGGCGGATCCCGTGCCTACCGGAAAAAGATATTTAGGGCGCTATCATCTTGAGGCTTCTTACCAAACAAGGGATGTTTCTTCACTTCCAGCAGATGTAGCTGTGTATTTTGAAAAATGAGAGATGTGATGTTAGAATAAGATATGCTTCTGTGGAAATCAAAACGATTTGTAATGAATTTATTTCTTGTTATTTTATCCTTCATTTTTGCAATACTAATTTTTTGGACTCCTCTGGATGCAGAATGTTGCAGATGTTGTGCTCGGTGTAACGAGGCGGGTACCTGCACCATAGTGCAAAGAATACCCGGTCAGGGTTGTGCAGCAACATGTTACCCGGCAGCAGAATGCGGTACAGTGCCCTGTGGCAACGACGAATGCCAGGTGGATTCCGACTGTGGACCCGGTTGCCGTTGTCTTTATGACCCCGGGGGAAATTACTGCTACTGCTCTTCACCTACCACTCCACCCCCTCCACCCAACCGCCCACCTACCTGCACCATCAACGGACCCACCAACATCACCTACGACGCCCAAAAGTACTGGGACGCCAACAAAACTCCGCGTACCCAAAACCCTACGGAGCACCGCCTCAACCTTACTCTTTCTGACCCCGATGGCGATGCCGTAAGCGTCACCAACGTAACAGTAGACCGAAACTGTTTGACGTCGCGCCGTGCGGGAAACGATGTGTACGTAACCCCCCAGGGCCAGGTAACGGGTGTAACCCCCGCCCTGACCGGCACCAACTCTTGTGATGTGCAGGTGGACAGTGGACAGTGAACAGTGAACAGTGAACAGTGAACAGTGGGCAGTAGGTGGTCGTTGGTCGTTCGCTGATTCGCATATCCGCTGATCCGCATATTCGCTGATCCGCCTATCCGCAAATCCGCTCATTCGCCCATTCCCAAATCCATCCAAATGCGTTCAGCGGGAGATTTGTTATAATGGCATGAACTATGGAAGTACCCGATTTCATCCGAAAACATAGGGGTCATGAGGTGAAGCGGTTTCCCCCACTGTGGTTCTGGCTCGCGTCTCTCGCCTTGCTGCTGGTCGCCGCGCGCATCCAAGGCGGGGCGTGGCCCCGTTTCATCATTCGCACCGTTCAAGCCATACCCTATGAAAACTCGAAATATCGTGTGTTTTTGGATGTGGGTGCGGATGTGACCTTGGTGCCCCAGGAAGTGCGCATTTTCTTGGATGACCGGCCCCTCCTGCCTTCCCAGATAGAAACCGTGGAAGTACCGCCCCAGCCTCTGGCCATCCTGCTTCTGATGGATACGACCCCCACGATGGCACAGGGCCCGGGACCAAAGGATGCCAAAGTGCGGGACTCCCTGGCGGATTTTTTGAGAAGTATTTCCCTGCGGCAAGACCTGTTTCTCTTGTGGGGCTTTGACGATACCCCCTATCCCATCACATCAGATTTTCGCCCACCCGAAGAGATCGAACCCGAGCTGGTCCGTTTGCGTGCCAGGACGGAAAGCACCCGCGCTTGTTTGTACGACGCCATCGTCCAAGGTTTACGAACTTTGCGCACCACCACCCCACCTGGGTATCGTCCGACCCTGGTGTTCCTGACCGATGGCGACGATAACGTGGCAGTCCAACCCCAACAACGATGCAGCACCCATTCCCGAGAGGACGTGTTGCGCCAGGCTACGCAACCGCCTTCCGTTTCGGTTTTTGCGGTAGTGCTCCCTTTCAAAGCCGATGAAGGGTTTCAGACGTTCGTGCGAACCCTGACGCGACGCACTTATGGTGGCGCCTTCTTCCTGGATGAGGTTCAAAAGTTGGATGAAGCCTTCGACCGCTTGCCCGATTTTTTGCATCCGAGATGGCGTTTTGTCCTTCATGTGGAGGGGGTATCCCCGGGTGAGCATCGACTGCGGCTGGAGTACGGCCCGGAAGCGGCGGTCTCTGCCGTGGCCTTTCCCAGGCCCTACACCCTGGAGGTAACCCATGAAATCTGGGCCGACGTTGTGCGACTCCGGGTGGCGGTGCAAGATGAGATGGGCAAAAAACCTCAGGTGGTGAAGCAGATACAAATCCGAACCCCCCAGGGTGATCCGCTGTACGTGGTCCCTATGGAGGACGCGACGGTGCTTCCCATTTCCATCGAGATTCCCAAGGAAGACCTCGCGGGTGTGACTGCTTTGCGCATTTTGGCACTGGATGAAGAGAACAACATCCTGGTTGCGCATTTGTATCCCCTTCCCTCCCTGGCGGGGGAGATTCCCGGCACGGCCGGCGCTTTGGGTGCTCCCACGCCCGTCCCTCGTTCCCTCTTCACCCCCGTCGTCCCGGCCGGTCGGCCGGATACGGAGAATACGGGTGGTTTCCTCCGGTGGGTGGGTTGTGCCGGCATAGTCTTTTTGCTGCTGAGTGCAGCCGCGTGGTGGTTGTACCGACGCGGTTCCTGGTCAGGCCCGGCGCTTCCCTTGGGGAGGAAAGGATCCCTTCGCTCTCCTCACCCCCTTCGCGAGGCCTCGGTGGTGGAAGCCTCTGCCCCTTCTCCCTCCCTTCCTCGTCCGTCTTCGGCGGATGCGCCTTCTTCGAGCAAGGCGATTCAGGCCAGCATATCGGAAGCCTATCTCCAAATCCTGGAAAGTCGGGAGCCGGCTTATATCGGTGCCCGCATTTTGTTGGGCCGTTCCCCTGTTACTTTGGGGCGTTCGGTGGAAAGTGAAGTGCCTTTCCCTCTGGATGATCTGGCCCCGGTGCATGTACGCATTCAGTTTCGTGACCATTACTTTTATCTGGAAAGTCTGAGCGAGGCGGCGCGGGTTTACGTCAACGGTCGTCCGGTCCAGGCGTCGGTGCTCCGTTCCGGAGATGAGATTCGCATTGGGGAAGCGGTACGCCTGCATTTTGTGGTGCCGCAGGCCGCCCAGGAGGACCGAACTTTGCCATGGATCGACCCTATGGACGAAGCCTTTGAGGAGGATGCATGAGGATTCAACAAAGCCGGCTGCTGCCCTTTGAAATCGCCTGGGGAACCGACCGGGGGCTGCGTCGCCGCCATCGCCCTAATGAAGACCAGGTCTGGGTTTCGGTGCAAGGGGGCCAACACCGGCCACCTCTTTTGTTGGTGGCCGATGGCATGGGTGGGCACAAGGGCGGCGCGTTGGCCAGCCAAACGGCCGTACAGGCCTTTTCCCAATGTTTTGAGGAGGTTTCGGGCCATTGGCCGTCGGATTGGAAAATCTTGTTGCATCAATGCATCGTCGCCGCGCACGAACAAATCGTGGAGCAAGCCCAGGCCCATGCCTTTCCCCAAATGGGAAGCACGGTGGTGGTCTCCCTGTTATTCCCTCACCAGGTGGTAGGGGCGAACGTGGGCGACAGTCGAGCCTATTTGTGGCACAGGGGAAACTGGATTCGGGTTTCCCGGGACCACAGTGTGGTGGAACGCCTGGTGCAGCAGGGGGAATTGACGCCCCTGGAGGCCTTGCGCCACCCCAAGCGCAGCCGTTTGACCCAAGCCCTCAGCGCTCATCGAGCCGCTATAACCCCCTATTTCTTTCAGCATCCCTGGGAGCCTGGCGATGTTCTCTTGCTTTGTAGCGATGGCCTGTGGGAAGTGGTCCCCGACTCGGTAATGCGGGCCATCGTTTCCCAGAAAGCCGCGCCCCAGGCGGTGGAACACCTCATTCGTCTGGCGAATCGGTTGGGCGGCCCGGACAATATCTCGGTCGTCGTGGCTCGATATCTTTCTGAGGACTCATCACCTCCCACAATGGCCTTGTCGGATGCCTCCCCCGCGTCGACCGCCGGACCGGAAGATGCGTGAAAAGCAACGCTGGTCCCTTTGCCCTCCACTCTGCGAAATTTGCCACTTTTGTTAGATTTTGAAAAACGCCTGGGATAAACCTGCCCCCGCTTGCCTTCCCCCGGAAAGGCTCTATAATGAGCAAAGCCCCTTTTGCGAATTTGCGCACGTTTCGGGAGGCGGAAACGTGAAGCCGGAAGTTCTCCAGGCGCGGCTGGAGCGCCTGTTGCCCAAAGTGCAAAGGCCGGCCCGGTACACGGGCGGGGAACTCAACCAGATGGTGAAGGATTGGGACCGGGTGGACGTCAAGGTGGCCCTGGTCTTCCCCGATGTGTACGACCTGGGCATGTCCAACCTGGGCATCGCGGTGCTGTACGACGCCATCAACCGCCGCGACGACGCCCTGGCCGAGCGGGTCTTCGCCCCCTGGGTGGATATGGAGGCCCTCATGCGCCGGGAGGGCCTGCCCCTGTATTCCCTGGAAACCAAGCACCCGGTGCGGGATTTCGACATCGTGGGCTTTTCCCTGCCCTACGAAACCTTGTACACCAACACCCTCAACCTGCTGGACCTGGCCGGGATTCCCTTGTTCAGCGCGGACCGCACCGCGGAGCATCCCCTGGTCATCGCCGGGGGGCACGCCACCTTCAACCCCGAACCCGTCGCACCCTTCATCGACGCTTTCGTCATCGGCGAAGGGGAGGAGGTCATCCACGAAATCATCGAGGCCTATAAGGCCTGGAAGGCGGCCGGCACCTCCCGGGAGGACCTGCTCCTGCGCCTTTCCCAGATTTGGGGCGTGTACGTGCCTTCCCTCTACCAGGACCATTACGACAACGAGGGCGTCTTCGCCGGCCTGAGCAAACGGGTGCCCGAGGCGCCCCTGCCCATCTTCAAACGCCTGGTGCCCAAACTGCCGCCGCCGCCCACGAAAATCATCGTGCCCTTCATCGACACGGTGCACAACCGTTTCCCCGTGGAAATCATGCGGGGCTGCACCCGGGGGTGCCGTTTTTGCCACGCGGGCATGGTGGTGCGTCCGGTGCGGGAGCGCACCGTGGAGGAAATCGTGGAGGCCATCGAAGAGGGCCTGCGCTACACGGGCTTCGAGGAAATCGGGCTGCTCTCCCTGTCTTCCTCCGACTACACCCACATTCTGCCCCTGGTGCGGGAGGTGGTGCGTCGCTTCGCGGACCGCAAGGTGACCATCTCCCTGCCTTCCCTGCGCATCGAGACCTTTTCCGTGGAACTCATGGAGGCCCTGGAGCGCACCCGTCGCCGGGGCTTCACCCTGGCCCCCGAGGCAGCCACGGAGCGGATGCGCAACATCATCAACAAGCCGGTGAGCACCGCGCAACTCCTGGAAACCGCCCGGGAAATCTACCGCCGCGGGTGGACCACCATCAAACTCTACTTCATGATCGGCCACCCCCGGGAGACCCTGGACGATGTGAAGGCCATCGCGGACCTGTCCAAGGCCGTGCTGCGGGAGGGCCGCAAGGTGCTGGGGAAGCGGGCCCGGGTACACGCGGGGGTGAGCACCTTCGTGCCCAAGCCCCACACCCCCTTCCAGTGGGTGCCCGCGGACACGGTGACGACCATCCGGGCCAAGCAGGCCCTGCTCAAGCAGGAAATGCGCGGCCCCGGCCTGAAACTCAACCTGAACGACCCCCGGGAAACCATGCTGGAAGCCTGGCTCTCCCGGGGCGACCGGCGCATGGCCCAGGTGGTTTACCGGGCCTGGCAGTTGGGTGCCAAATTCGACGCCTGGCACGACCAACTTCGGTACGAAGCCTGGCTCCAGGCCTTTCGCGAGGTGGGGCTGTCGCCCTGGTTCTACGTGCACCGGGAGCGCCTGCTCGACGAACCCTTCCCCTGGGACCACATCCACATCGGTGTCACCCGTCAGTACCTGACCCAGGACTACCTGTGGAGTCAGGAGGGCAAAACCCGCATCGACTGCCGCCAGCGTTGCTTTGCCTGCGGCATTCTGCCCAATTACGCCGCGCTGCGCTACCTGACGCCGGGGGACGTATGGAAGTGCCCCGAAGTGAAACGCCTGCCCCGGCGCTCGGTGGTGTCTCTCACCCAGGTGGCCCTGGTGCAGGAGTAGGGCAGGGGGTTGGCCGTATGACGTCCCGCTACCGCCTGACTTTCGCCAAAACCGAACCCATGCGCTACACGGGTCACCTGGACGTACAACGGGCCTGGGAGCGCACCTTCCGCCGAGCCGCCCTGCCGGTGAAGTACAGCGAAGGCTTTACCCCGCGGCCCCGCTTTCATCTGGCCGCGGCCTTGCCTTTGGGGTGCACCTCCCGTTACGAACTCGCGGACGTGTGGCTGGAACGTCCGTTGCCGGTGGAAGAGGTGGAAGCCCGCCTGCGGGAAGTCCTGCCCCCGGGTCTGGTATTGCGGAAGGTGGAAGCGGTGCCGGAGAAGGCCCCCGCCTTGCAAAACCTGGTGGTGGCTTCGGAATATGAGGCGCGCTTTCTGGAACCGGTGCCGGACCTGGAGGCCCGGGTGGCCCGTTTCCTGTCCCAAAAACAGATGCTTCGGGAACGGAGGGGGAAGACCTACGACTTGCGTCCTCTGGTGGAGGCCTTGGAAGTGCGTCGGGGACCCGACGGTGAACCCCGTTTGTGGATGCGCCTCACGGCCCGACCCGGGGCCACGGGCCGCCCCGACGAGGTGCTGGACGCCCTGGGCATTCCCTGGGAAATCGCCCGGGTGGAACGGGTGGCCCTGTTATTGGGGGAAGGCTGATCCGTTCCCGCGCCGACCTTCTCGTTTCCACCACCAAAAAACCAGACCCAGGCCCAGCCCGTGGGCCAGCCATCCCCATATCAGGCTCCAGGGGCGAAAGGCGAGTTCCACCCGGTGTTTGCCGGGGGGCAGGTATATCCCCATGAAGGGACCGTTCGCCTGGTACAGGCGGACAGGCTGGCCGTCCAGCCAGGCTCTCCAGGCCGGGTGGTAGTTCATGCTCAGCATCAGGAAGGCTTCCCGCGAGGTTTCCACTTCCAGCATCCGGCGGTTGGCCCGGTAGACTTTCCAGACCACGGCCCCCTGCACGGGCGCGGCAAGGGACTTTCCATCCACTACCGCGGCCTTCGTGGTCGCCTGTTCGGCATGGCGGCCCACCCATGCCAGGGCCTGGTGGGGGCTTTGCACCGGCTCGGTTCGTCCCACCAGAAAGGCCCGGGGGAGGAAGCAACGGTTTTCGTAAACCCATACCCCGTCCATACTGTCCACGAAAACGAAGCGGGGTTCCTGTTGGGGGAGGGGAAAGGGCGCGAGGAGGTAGCGGACGTTGGCCAGGCCCAGGAGGCAGGGTCGGGGCATGGCTTCCCGATTGGCCCGTAGGATGGGCCCGGGGCCGGGGTCGTGCAGATAGGGCACGGTGACGGAGTACCGGGGCCGGTTGACCCCCGCGGCCATGTGGAGGAAACGGTCGTACAGGGCAGGATACAGGGGGTCCACTCCGTCCGCGGTTTCCAGGCCGTAGGCCGCGGCCAGGTGCTGGGGCAGGCTGTAACTGGGGCTATAGGTGCGAAAGCGGCCGTAGTGCTCACGAGCCTCCTGCAGAAAATCCACCAGGTGCGGCCGGTCGAAGAAGGTGGGCAGAGGGCGGGCTTCGATGAGGGAGCCAGCCATCAGGCCCAGGTCCAGGACGATGGCCAGCAGGGTCAGGCCGGTTTTGGCCGAAGCCGTGAGGTGCGGATGCGGGAGCACCCACCGTATGACCAACCAGGCCAGCAAACCGGCCAACAGCAGTCCCGGCAGGTAGGCAGGGGGCGGCCCGAAACGCATCCAGTAGCCCGCGATGAGCATCCCCAATCCCGTGAGCAGTCCTTCGGCCCAGGGCAGGCGGGGCCGGACAGGAGGCGTGTGCAAGGCGCGTTCCAGCCCCCGGGCCGCAGCCAGGAGGAGCAGGGGATACACCACCAGCCACACCCGACCCGCGCCCCGTACCTGGTTCAGCAGGGGGATGCGGCTCACCAGATGAGCGCCGGTCTCCCAGGAGGGGAGCAACGCATACCCCAGGGCCAGCCATGTAAGGACCAGGGCGAGGCGGGTTTCGGGTTCCCGGCGGCCGTGCCACACGAGGGTAAAGAGGGGCAACCCCAGGTAGAGCAGGGTATCCGCATAGCCCCGGTAGTGGGGTACGAGGAGGGTCAACAGGTCGCGCAGGTGAAGGGCGCCCACGGCCACTTCCTGGGGCGAAAAGGGCTGGCGGGCCAGGTAAGGCCGGTTTTGCAAAAGGGGGATAAGGAAAGGCCCGGCCAGGAGGAAGGTCAGCGCGCCTGCGGCGAACAAATCGAGACCGAGTTTTTTCGGGAAAAGGAAGGGCCTATGGGAGGGCAGGGGATTGCGTGTAGCCATATACCCATACCACCACCTCCAAACCAGAAAGACCAATACAACCAAACCGGTGTAAAGGGCCATTTGCACGTGGTTGACCACCTGAGCACCCAGCACCACCCCCAGCACCGCAGCCCATTTTCTTTCACCTCGGTGCATGTGGTAAGCAGCGGCGAGGGCGAAGGGAACGTAAGCCGCGGCCTGCACCAGGCTCAGATGGCCCAACCCGGCCTGGCCGTAGAAGCGGGGGTTCAAGGCCATGCCGGTCAGGAGCAGCCAATACCCCGGTGCTTCCAGGTTCGCGGCGCGAGCGAGGAGGTGGGTTCCCCAAAGGGCCAGGACTGCGTGTAGCCATACACTCAACCCCAATACCACCCCCACATCCAACCCCAACACCAAAAACCAAAAACCGTACCCCCAACCCCCCTGCGGGTCTCCCAAAATCGTCCAACCCCCAAACATCCGATCCCGCCAGAAGAGCAAAGCCCCGTCACGAAGCCAGGCCACCCGCATGTCATGCAAGTTTGGCCAGTAGGTGACCAACACATCGGAAACCCACGCCCCCGGACGTATCCAAATCCCGTCCTCGAAAACGACACGAAGCCCGCCCCGAGCCAGGAGGAACAAGGTCACCAGAGCCCATGATGCCCAAAAAGGCAGGCCCTTGGCCAACAAACGTCCCAAGCGCTTCATTCCTTACAAGTTCTCCGATGGGGTTTCCAATCACCTGTTAAGGCGTCAGGGCCAGCAAAATTTCCCGGGCCAAGAGAGCCGCCAGCACCCCGGTACGCCCCGAAGGATCCAAATGGGGGTGATATTCCACCAAGTCCGCCGATATCACCTCATACTCGGTCAGAAGGCGCACCACCTCCAGCACGTCCGCCACCGACCAACCGAGAGGCTCCGGATTGCCCGTTCCCGGCGCGTGGCTGGGGTCCAGCACGTCGATGTCCAGCGAAAGGTGAAAACGCGCATCCTTCGGAAGGGCAGCCAGGCGCTCCTGGACCTCCTCAGGCCTTCGCAGCCACAACCGCTGCCTCTGGGCCAGGACAAACTCCTCCCGGGTTCCCGAACGCGCACCGGCAATGAACATACGCTCCGGCCCCAGCCATTCCAAAGCCCGCCGCGCCCAGGAAGCATGGGAGTAGGCACTCCCCTGATACGCAGGTCGCAAATCCAGATGCGCGTCCAAAACCAGGAGGAAGAAACGCGGGTCCTGCAACTCGGCAGGGGTGAGAAACGCCAGGGTGGACGTGTGTTCTCCACCCAAGAACAAAGTGAACCGCGCCTTGGTTTTGACCTCCTGGAAAAAAGCCTGTAAAGCCCCCAGATGGCGCTCCATCAATCCAAAAGGCTCCTCCGGCCACAGGTTTCCCCGGTCCACCAGAGCCAGGTCTTCCAGATCCCGTTGCTGATAGGGACTATAGGTTTCGATGCTTTCGGAAAATTCCCGCACGGCGTTGGGGCCAAAACGCGCCCCACCCCGAAAAGAAGCCGTGGCCTCGAAAGGAAAGCCCACCACCTGCCCTCGCGCCTCCTCTTCCAGGCCGGCAGGTCGCGCGCTCAAAAAAGGCGGCGCGGCAACCCATGAAACGGGAAGAGCCATCTTGGACGCCATCCCTTAACCCCCACTCGGAAGGTTACTTCAGCAACTCGGCCACAAAGGGTGGCAACGTGAACGCGGCCCGGTGCATTTCCGGTGTATAGTACCGGGTTCCCAACCCTCGCTCGTGAAAGCGTTTCGCCAAGACTTCGGGCTTCACCTGGTCGGGGTTCAACCCCCGAGCACCCAACGTGAAGGACCACAATCCACCGGGATACGTGGGAATGGAAGCCAGGTACAGGGCCAAATGGTCGAAATGGGGCTTCATGGCCCGCCAGTTGCGGGTGACCACCTCGGGTTGCAGCCAGGGCGAACCGCTTTGCGCGGCCACCAATCCCTGCCCGGCCAGGTTGTCCGTAACCAACCGGTAGAAGTCCTGGGTGAAGAGGCGCATGGCCGGGCCGACGGGGTCGGTGGTGTCCATCAGCATCACGTCAAAAGGCCCGTGCTTCTCCCGCAAGTAGGTGAACGCGTCTTGATAGACCAACTCGGTGCGGGGGTCGTCGAAGGCGCCTTGATGAATGAAGGACAGGTAATCCCGGGCGGCCTGCACCACGGCCTGGTCGATTTCCACCACGACCACCCGCTCCACCGGGTGCTCCAGCACCGTTGCCAGCGCGCCGCCATCGCCACCACCCACGATGAGCACCTGCCTGGGTTCGGGGTGCAACAGCATGGGCACGTGCACCAGCATCTCGTGGTACACCCAGTGGTCGGCCTCGGAGGTTTGCACCGTACCCTCCAGCCACAACATGCGCCCGAACTGGAAGGTATCCACGATGTTGATGTGTTGGTAAGGCGAGCGCATGGAAAAGACGGGCTGCCGCACCCGCACCTGGAAGCGCACGTCAGGGGTCCAGGCTTCCGTTTCCCAGGCCTGGGGCATTTCTTCCAGTTCGTCGCCCCAGAGCACCGCGGCGGCCACCGCGCAACCGTGCTCCTGGACCACGTGCTCGGCCACCACCACATAGTACTCGTGCAGTTCCAGGCCCCGCTCCCGGAAGCCGGCCTCCACCCGGCGCCGCACCAAATCTTCCACGGCCTCGCGGGAGCCGGTCCCGTGCCCTTCCATGATGAGGCCCCGTCCGTCGGGGCTGAGGCCCAGGCCCACCGCGGCGATGACCCGCTCGCCGGGTTTGTCGCTGTAAGCCACGGTGTACACCGTGGGCACCAGGCTGCCCACGGGAAACTCCCGCAGAGGCACCAACCGGGACCCCTGGGGCACGATGGAGGAGACCTTGATGAGGTTCAAATCGGCAATCCCGGCATCCTTCAAAGCGTTGTCGAAAGCCGTCAGGTCGTCCATCCCTTCGGCATGACCCGAAGTCAAGGAGACGTACTTGGGCAAGGTGACCATTGGTTCCTCCCGTTTTCCATCATGGAAGTGCAAATCATCGGCCCCTTGTTATACCACGGGTTTCGTAGCAATCCCCTTTTCCGGCAACCAATTTCAATGTGTCCAAAATGTAACAAAAATGCGTTTCATTCGTCTTTTCTCCCAAAATTGGAAAAACCTATGTGGACAGATGCCAGCCCCCCATATAGCCTTAGCAACAAATTTTATTCTCATCAAGGAGGTTTGCTTATGAAACGCAAATGGTTCGTTCTTTTCTTTTTTGTGTTAGGTGCCATGTTGTTCGGCTTGGGAACTCCATCGGCCACGGCCGCGGCTTCTCGCGTTCGAGTGTGGGTGGTTTTCCAGCCGGGCATGAAGCAGGAAATCGCTCGTACATTACAAAAGAGCGGTGCCCAGTTTCATTACACTTTCGATCGCCTCAACGCTTTCGTCGTGACGGTGCCCGAACAGGCCCTTCAGGGGTTACAACACCACCCGGGCGTCGTTGAAATCGAGGAAGATGCACCCCGCTATCTGCTGCGCCGTTCGGCAATCCAGCCCTACACGGTAACGATGAATACTTCCGGTCAAACCGTGCCCTACGGTGTGGACATGGTGCAGGCGCGTGATGTCTGGGATGCGGACCGGGATGGCATCGTGGACAGCGGCGCGCCAACCGGCTCCGGGATTACGGTGTGCATTGTAGATACCGGCCTGTACGTGGACCATGAGGACTTTGCCGGTGTCAACATTCTGGGTGGGTATTCCCAGGTCGGAGACCCCTGGTATGAAGATGGGGCCGGACACGGAACCCACGTCGCTGGCACCGTTGCTGCGGCCAACAACGATATCGGCGTCGTTGGCGTTACCCCGGGCACCGTTTCCCTGTACATCGTGAAGGTTTTCGACAACAACGGGAACTGGACCTTGTCCTCGGATTTGGTGGATGCCATCAATCGCTGTGCGGATGCGGGTGCTCACATCGTGAGCATGAGCCTGGGCGGCAGCCGCAAAGTCAAGACTGAAGAACGGGCCTTCCAGAACCTCTACAACGAGGGCATCCTGTTTGTAGCCGCCGCGGGCAACGACGGAACGTCGGATTACTCCTATCCAGCCTCGTACGATTCCGTGATTTCCGTTGCTGCGGTGGATAGCAGCGAGACGGTGGCCGACTTTTCCCAAAAGAACGACCAGGTGGAACTGGCGGCTCCGGGGGTTGATGTGCTCAGCACCATTCCCTGGGTGGACGTGAACGAAGTGACCGTGGACGGCGTCACGTACAGCGGGCACCACATTGAAAACTCCGCCCGGGGAACGGCCAGCGGCCCCTTGGTCGACGGTGGCCTGTGCGACACCGTGGGCGACTGGAGCGGCGCGGTGGTGCTATGCGAACGCGGTAATATCACCTTCTACGAAAAGGTTTCCAACGTGGAAAGCGGTGGCGGGGTGGCCGCGCTCATTTACAACAACGAACCGGGGAACTTCTACGGCACCCTGGGCGATGGCAACGCCTCTTCTATTATTGCCCTCAGTCTGAGTCAGGAAGACGGTCAATACTTGGTCACCAACAAACTGGGCTTTACCGCGGACGTGGTGAGCAACCTGACCAAGCCGGCCAGCGGTTACGAAGCCTGGAGCGGAACCTCCATGGCCACGCCTCACGTTTCGGCCGTGGCAGCGTTGGTGTGGAGCGCCTACCCCGGCTTGACCAACGTGGATATCCGCAATGCACTGGATGCTACGGCCAAGGACCTGGGCGAACCGGGTCGGGATCCGGCTTACGGTTACGGGTTGGTACAGGCATACGATGCCATTCAGTACCTCAGTGGTAGCGACGATGGCGGAGGCGATGACTCCAATTCCGGTGCTTTGCACGTCATCGTGACCACAGACAAAGCCGCGTACACCCATCGCGAGACGGTCTACATCACCGTGACCGTGACCGATGACAACGGCGCCGCGGTCCAAGATGCCACCGTGGACATTACCATCACCACGGCTTCGGGGAATGTATTGTCGGCCAACGGTACCACCGATGCCAACGGCCAGGTGACGTTTACCTATCGAGTCAATGCGTATCGCGACGGCACGGGCACCTATACCGTGGACGCCGCGGCGTCGAAGGCGGGCTACACTTCGGGGAACGGAAGCACGACCTTCGAAGTACAATAAAAGGATACAGGCCCGACTACAAAACAGGGACGACCCGCAAAGGGTTGCCCCTGTTTCTCTGAAAAAGGCTCAAAAACGTTTGACCCTGTACCGTCCCGTCGGTATAATCGGTGCGGCTTTTGGCTGCGCGAAGAAAGGGGAGGCGCAGAAGGTTTTTGTTTGCCCTTCATGCCAGGATACGTGGCCAGATATTCAGGAAACGGCAATTTTTGTCGTTCCCGTGACGATGGCCTAACGAGATTTTCGCGAGGAGGACACCACCCATGCCCAAACGAACGTATCAGCCCAAAATCCGTCGGCGGTTGCGGGTGCACGGCTTTCGCGCCCGCATGCGCACTTCCGAGGGACGCAAGGTGCTCAAGCGACGTCGGCTCAAGGGCCGATGGCGCCTCACGGTTTCCATGAACGCCTTTCCCAAGCGTTTCAACTGGAAAGGGCGCAAAGGCCAGGCCAACCTGGGCCGCTGAAACGCGCGACTTTCCCGGAGCGCCACGGCCTCGCGCATCGCAAGGTCGAGCGCGTTTTCGGATGGGTTCCGGGCGCGGGACGGTTTGCTCCCTTCAGGAGGGTTTCCCATTGGCATTCCACGCAAATTTCGGCTGCATCGCCGTTCCGATTTTCTGCGCTTACGCCAGGAGGGTGGCCGCTGGGTGCACCCCGTCCTGATTTTGAACGCCGCGCCCAACGACCGGAACCAGGTGCGGCTGGCCGTGGTCGTATCCCGTAGAGTGGCCAAAAAGGCGGTGCACCGCAACAAAATCAAGCGTCGGCTGCGGGAAATCCTGCGAAACTGGATACCGTATTTGCGTCCCGGATGGGACATCGTGGTAATTGCCCGCTCCCAGGCGGCCCAGGCCGATTTTCACACTCTGAAGCGCGTGCTTTGGGAACTCCTGACACAGGCAGACCTATGGCAAGAAAAGCCGCCACCTCCAAAAGAAAACGCCCCGCGTCCGCCGCGGGACGAAAGCACGAACACCCTTCGCACCCCCATCTGAACCCGGGGGCTGCTTTTTTCGTGCGTCCGCCCAATCCGCCCCTGCCGCCCCTGAGTGCATTGCCCAAAACACCCTGGTACTGGCCTCGCATCGTACTGCTGGCCCTCATTCGGCTGTACCAGATGACTTTTTCCCGGCTTCTTCCGGCCAACACCTGTCGTTTTTACCCCACCTGTTCCCATTACGGCTACGAAGCCATTTACAAATACGGCGTGCTCAAGGGCGGGTTGATGGCTGTGTGGCGGGTCTTGCGTTGCAATCCCTTCAACCCTGGTGGGTACGACCCGGTGCCGTAGTCTCGACATGCGGTGGCCTCTGGAAAGGCTGCCAGCAACCCCATCCTGCATGAACTGCGACGTATGGAGTCATCGTATGCCCCGAACACACAACACCCGTTTCTTCTCGTTCCCCCTGCGACCTTTGTACGGCCTCATCCTGGGGCTGGCCCTGCTGGGTATGAGCCTGTCCGGATGCCGGGGCCAGGCCGCGCCGGCCTGGCCGGGCCTGGCCTTGCAAGCGGAACGCCTTTATGTCGTCGCGGGCGCCCAGGTGGTGGCCCTGAACCCGGACACCGGCGCGAGCCTCTGGCATTTCGCGCCCGAGGGTAAGACCTTTTTCACCACACCGCCCGCTTTGCTGCAAACAGCCAAGGACAACGCCCTGTTGGTGGTGGGCGACCAACAGGGCAACCTGTACGCACTGGACCCCAACACCGGCAAGCCCCGGTGGCAATACGAAAACAACGGTTACCCCTTCATCGCCCGGGTAGCGTATGCCCAGGGCCTCCTCTTGGCCCCCAGCAGCAGTGGCACCCTGTACGCCCTGGATGCCCAGGGCCAGGTGCGCTGGACCTTCACCGCGACCGCGCCCCTGTGGGCCGAAGCGGTGGTGCATGAGGGCACGGCTTACCTGGTGAGCATGGACCGCCATCTCTATGCGCTGGACGTGGGCACCGGTCGCCTGCTCTGGAAGGAGAACCTGGACGCGGCCATGGCCCACGGCCCACTATTGCACCAGGGCCGCCTTTACATCGGCACGTACGGCCGTGGTGTGAAAGCCTTCGACCTGGCGACTCGAAAGGTGCTCTGGACCGCGCTGGAAAACGCCTGGGTGTGGCACACGCCTCAAATGGGGGAGGATACCCTGTACGTGGGCACTTCCCAGGGAACCGTGGCCGCCCTGGACCCGGAAACCGGTCAAGTGCGTTGGTCTCGAGAAATGGGCGCAGCGGTGATTGCCCGTCCCGGCTGGGACCCCCAACGAAAAACCCTGTACGTGGCCACCGAAGACGGCGGCCTGTGGGCCTTGCAGGCCCAGGACGGACGCGTACAATGGTCACGGCAGGAAGAAGCCTGGGACAAGAAACTCTACACCGAGCCCTTGACCAACGGGAGCCTCCTTTTCTTGGCTTTGCATACAGGTGCAGAACCCGCGGTCCTGGCCCTGGACCCCGATACCGGACAGGTGCTGTGGGCCTTCCCCGCGGAGGAATGAGAGGGCGCATCCCAGCACCAATGGTCCCCATTTCCCCAAGGGGACGGACCGACGAACCTTTTGCCTTTCAGGAGCAACGCGCATGTGGAACCGATTCATTTTGGAACCGATGCTCAACCTGCTTTTGTGGTTGTACGCCCACGTGGGAGACTTCGGGTTGGCCATTATCCTGTTTACCGTGCTCATTCGACTGGCCCTGCACCCCCTCATGAAGCAGCAGACCAAGAGCCAGGAAGCCATGATGCGGCTTCAGCAGGACCCCCGATGGAAGGAAATCCAGGAGAAGTACAAGAACGACCGGGAGCGCCTGGCCCAGGAGCAGATGAAACTCTACCAGGAACTGGGCGTCAACCCCTTTGGTTCCTGCCTGCCCCTGTTGCTACAACTGCCCATCATCTTCGGGCTGTACCAGGCCATCATGCTGGCCCTGGGCAACACCCCGGCCCAGTTGCTGGAACTGGTGCGCCACCTGTACCCCGCCCTCCACGCGGAGCAACTCCTGCCCATCGACAACCGCTTCCTGTGGATGGACCTGGCACGACCAGAGCGACTGTACCTGCCTTTCCTGCCCTTCGGCATCCCCGTGCTGGCCATCCTGGTGGGCGTGAGCACCTACTTCCAGTCCAAACTCATGTCGGCCGCGACCAAACCCAAGGACAGCCCCGCTTCCAAAGCCAAAGGGAAATCTGGCAAGAAGGGCAGGGACGAGTCCAGTCAAATGGAATCCATGACCAAGATGATGAACGTGTACATGCCCCTCTTCCTGGGCTACATCACCATGACCTTCCCCGCGGGCCTGGGGCTGTACTTCCTGGTCAGCAACCTGGTCACCGTGTTCCAGTACATCCTGTTGGGGAAAATCGAAATCTCCCTGCCCTGGAAGAAGGCCGAGAAAGCGATTTGAGGTCCCTTTTTGTAGGAACCGCGGCGCCTGTGCGCCGCCTGGGTTCGATGGAACCCCTTTCAGACACGAGGCAACGACATGGCACGGCGACGTAAAAAGCGCGAATCCCGGCCCTCGGCCGAGGTCCTGATCCAGCGTCTGGCCCAGGACATGCTCCGTTTGCTCGGTTTGCGGGTAGGGGTGCGCGCGGTGCGGGAGAAGAAGGCGCTGGTGCTCTACATGTGGGGGGAAGACCTGGCCCTGTTGCGCAGCAGCGAAGACGCGCCCTGGGAGGCCTTTGCCTTTCTTTTGAAACAAATGGCCGGCCGCTCTCTGGAGCGTTCGGTGAACATCGTGTTGCAGGAAGTGGAAGACGACCCCAAACGCACCTCGCTGCGGGAGCGGGCCCTTCGCCTGGCCCAGAAGGTGATGCGCACGGGCCGGCCCGTCGAACTGGAACCCATGCCCGCGTGGGAACGCCGGGAAATCCACATCGCCCTGCAAGACCACCCCCACGTCTTCACCCAATCCGTGGGGAAGGAACCGAATCGCCGGGTGCGCATCCTGCCGCGGCCCCGGGAAAAAGGGGCGTAGCCCTTTGCCAGGTGCCCCGTCGCCATGAGCCGCACCTCTCCAACGTCGCTCTTCCGCCAAAGGCCAGGGATTCCTTCGCCTCGATGCGCGGTCCCTGGTTTTTTGTTGGGCGCCCTGTTCCTTACCTTCCTGACCCTGCCCTACCTCCTGGCCCGGTGGCGGCAGGGGGATGCCTGGGTTTTCACCGGCTTTCTCTTCGCGGTGGAGGACGGCAATTCCTACATCGCCAAGATGCGCCTGGGCGCCCTGGGCGCCTGGCTTTTCACAACGCCCTACACCGTGGAGCCGCAACGGGGCTACCTGCTCTTCGGCCCCTACCTGCTTTTGGGGAAACTGGCCGGAAACGCGGCTTCCTACGGCCGGTTGGTTTTCCTCTTTCACGCCTTTCGCGTCCTGGCCGCGTTGGCGCTGGCGGGCGCCACTTACCGCTTCCTGGGCCTGTTCCTGTCGGGGAAAGGCCGCATCCTGGGTACTTTGATGGCCCTGCTGGGCGGCGGCCTGGGCTGGGTGCCCCTGCTGGTGGGACACCAGGCTGACCTTCTTCCCTTTGCCTGGTATTCCCCCGAGGGGTTCGGCTTCCTCATGCTCCTGGGCCTGCCCCACCTGGCCCTGGCCCGCGCCTTGATGCTTGCCCTGCTCCTGGGTTGGTGGCGCAGCGGTGCGCGCGGCGCCGCGCCGCGACGCCTGGCCCTGCTCTTCATGGGTGCGCTGCTGTTGGGTTGGGTGCATGGTTTCGCGCTGGTGCCCCTGGTGGTGCTGGTGGCCCTGGGCCTGGCCGCGGCCCGGCCGTACCTGCCCACCGCGACGTTTCGCCACCTGCTTCGCGCAGGCCTGGCCGTCTTCCTGGCCGCGGGACCCTGGCTGCTCTACCTGGTCACCCTCTCCTGGTGGGACCCCTTCGCCCGGGCCTGGACCGCGCAGAACTTCCTGCCCACGCCCCCCGGATGGATACTGGCCTGGGCCTACGGGTGGGTGCTGCCCTGGGCCGGTATGGGGTGGCTCCGCCTGTACCGGCGCCACCCCGCGCGAGCCTGGTGGGCCGCGGGTTGGGTGTTTACGGCCTTTCTCCTGGCCCACTTCCCTCACCCCTTGCAACGCCGTTTCCTGGAGGGGGTCTGGGTGGCCCTGGCCGGCCTGACCGCCCTGGGCCTGCCGCGTGAGGAAAGCCATCCCCTGATTCGCGCGGCCTCCGGGAGCCTGCCGGTGGGCCTTTCCCTGGTGGGTACCGGGCTGTTTTGGCTGGGGATGCTTCACACGGCCCGGGCCCCCGGCTTTCCCTCCTTCCGCCCGGCGCAAGAGGTGGCCGCCTTTCACGCGCTGCGAGCCGCCGCGCCGCCCGGTGCCCCGGTCATGGCCGCATACGCCACGGGTAACGCCCTGCCCGCGTGGGCGCCGGTGCGGGTGCCCCTGGGCCTGGGCCCGGAGAGCGCCCCCTTCGCCCTATGGCAGGACCGGGTCCGCACTTTCTACCGGGCAGAAACCGTCGATACCTGGCGCCTGGACCTGTTGCAGGCCTGGGGCTTCCGTTTCGTCTTTTACGGCCCCCACGAGCGGGCCCTGGGCGGCTGGAACCCCGAAACTGCGCCGTATCTGAAACGCCTGGCCCGCTACGGGCCGTACGCCGTGTATCGGGTGGTGTCTTATGCCGCGCATCCGTAGCCTGCTCCGCCACCCCGCCCTGCCCGTGTTCTTGGTGGCCCTGGCCCTGGCCTGGCCCGTGCTTCGGCCCGGGTACGCCCTGTTTTGGGGCACGCCTTACTTTCAGTTCATCCCCTGGCGCTGGCTGGCCTGGCGGCAAATCGTCCAGGGCCATTTCCCCTGGTGGAACCCCTACGCGGGCCTGGGCACCCCCCTTTTCGCCAATTACCAGACCGCGGTGCTGTACCCGCCCACCTGGCTCCTCTTCCTGGCCGCGGCCCTGGCGGGGCTGAAAGGGCTGGCCTACGCCCACGGCTGGGTGCTGGTGGGCCATTGGCTCTGGGCCGCCTGGGGTATGGTTCGCTTTCTTCAAGGGTCGCACACCCCCGAAGATGACCACTCCGGCTTTCCGCGTCTGGCCGCGTGGTTGGGTGGGCTGGTCTTCGCCTTCTCCGGCTATTCCGTGGCCCGGGCCGGGGTCTTCCTCAGCATGAACGCGGCCATGGCCTGGACCCCCTGGGTGCTGTGGGCCACCCACCGCCTGGTGACCCGACCCGGCCCCCGCGCCGCCTGGCTCTGGTCCGGCATTGTGGCCCTGCTGCTCCTCAGCGGCCACGCCCAGACCGCGTGGTACACCCTGCTCCTGGCCGGGCTGTGGGCCGCCTGGCGCCTTCGTGGGCGGTGGCACCGCCGCGTCCTGGGTTGGGCCGGGTTCGCGGGCCTGGCCGCGCTGGCCCTGGCCGCGGGCCAACTCGCGGCCACAGCGGAGTACACCCTGCTTTCCCAGCGGAGCCAGGGCCTGCAAGACGAAGCCTTCGCGCTGCAATACTCCTTCTGGCCCTGGCACTACCTGAACTTCCTCCACCCCCGCATGTTCGGCCATCCCGCCCGGGGCGACGCCTGGGGCTACCCCGCGGCCTGGGAAGACGCGGTGTACGTGGGCGTGCTGCCTCTGCTCCTTGCCCTGTACGCGGCCCTGCGGCGGGGCTTTCGGGACCGCCCCTTCTGGCTGGGCGTGCTGCTCACCGCCAACCTGTTCGCTCTGGGCCGCTTCACGCCTCTCTACCCCTGGCTGTACCGTCACGTCCCCACCTTCGACGCCTTCCAGGCCCCCGCCCGCTGGCACCTGTGGACCGTGTTCGCCCTGGCCGTGCTGGCCGCGGAGGCCGCGGCGCGCGTTTCCCGGCCTTCGGGCCGGGGCCTGTACTGGTCCCGCCTGGCCACCGCGGCCGCGCTGGGCCTGGCCGGTACCGCCTTCCTGGTGGGGTATCTGGTCCCTTCTCCTAAAGTGCATACCCTGGCCCGGGGCCTGAGCCTTTTCGGCCTGGCCGCCTTCGTCACCGGGTGGCTGTTCCTTCGCCTGCCCGCGGGCCGTCGCGGCCGCTGGCTGCTCTTCCTCTGGGCCGCCCTGGACCTGGCCCTGAACCAGCAGGGCTGGCTCCCTGCGGCCCCCTGGGAGGTGTACACCGCGGCCTTCCCCGGCCCGTTGCAGGTACTGGAACGCACCCGACCGGAACGGGGCCGCTTCTGGATTCCTCCTGACGACGCCCAGGCCCTCCTGTACCAGGACTTCCTGGATTTCACCGACTTCACGCCCCACCGACCCCTGCCCCTGGCCCGGGCCGCGCTCCTGCCCAACCTCAACCTGGTGGACCGGGCCGCGGGCGTCAACGCCTACGACCCCCTGCTCCCCGGCCCCTACCATCGCCTGGTGCAGGCCCTGCCCACCTGGTCCCCCCGGGCCCGGGAGCGCCTCCTGGAGCGCCTGGCCGTGACGGTGGTGGTGCGCCGCGCGCCCTCGGCCCCCCTGGGCGTGACCTACACCTACCGCCCGGCCCCCGGCCCGGTGCAATGGTTTCCTGATTGGGAGTGGGCCAAGGACGACCCGGCCGCCTGGTCGCGGCTGGAAGCGCGGGCGCACACCGGTGGCCCGGATTGGTCCGGGGTTCTGCTCTTATCGCCGGGTTGGGGGGTGCCGGGGGTGTTGGAAAAGGCGTGTGAGCGCCTTTTCCAACCATGGTTCCCCTGGGAGTGGGCCGACGACGACCCGGCCGCCTGGTCGCGGCTGGAAGCGCGGGTGCACACCGGTGGCCCGGATTCCGCAGAGGCGTTCGAGAAGGTGCATGCGCACCTATTCAAACGATGGTTTTCTTGGGGAAAGGGAGCCTCCCCAAGCCGCCTGGCTTTCCCTTCGGCGTCGGGGGCCGCTTCCCGCCCGGGCCTTCGTTCCACCGTGCGCGTGGCCGAACACGGCGCCTGGGACGCGGTGGTGGTCACGCCCCGCGCCGGCGCGTTGCTCCTGGTGCACAACGCCTACCCCGGCTGGCAGGTGCGGGTAGACGGCCGCATCGTGCCCTGGTTCCGGGCCGAATACGCCTTCATCGGCATCCTCCTGCCCCCGGGCGAACACCGGGTCCAACTCCTCTACCGTCCCTGGCACCTGTACGCGGCCCTGGCCCTCCAGGCCCTGGCTACGCTCCTCTGGTGCGCCTACCCCCTCCTTTCCCGCCGCAAAAGGGGAACGTCCTCCCCCTTTGTCTGAAAACCGGTTACAATACAGCCGATAGTTGACAGCCGATAGCCGACAGCCGACAGTTGACAGCCGACAGTTGATGGTCGTTGGTTAACCCTTGACTGACCGACCACCGACGCACTGACCACTGTCCACTGTTCACTGTCCACTGACCACTCACTCTCCCCATGCTTCCCGACTACCGCCTCCACCGCCGTGAGTATATTGACGACATCCTCCGGGCCATCCTGCAGGAACTGGACCTGGAGCGCCTGCTCACCCGCCTGTTGGAGACCACCGTCACCATCCTGGCCGGAAACGCGGGCCTCATCCTTTTGCGAGAAGAAGGGGGCTGGAGCGTGGCGGCCTCTTACGGCCTGTCCTCTTCCCTGGTGCGCCACATCGAGACCCTCATCCAGGACGTGCCCCGGCACCCCCTGGACCCCTTGCAATTCGAGGTGCCCCAAATCATCCGCCGCCTGGAATGGCTCATGCGGGTGCCCCAACTGGGCCTCCAGCAGGGCATCGGCATTCCCCTGGTGGCCCGGGAGGAACTTCTGGGCCTGATTTACGTCTACCGCAACTACCCCAGCCTCTTCAGCCAGGAGGACATCGACAGCCTGCGCCTGTTCGCGGGCCATGCCGCCATCGCCGTGCACAACGCCCGGCTATACACCCGCCTCCGCCGGGAAAAACAGCGCCTGGACGCGCTCCTGGACGCGGTCGCGGACGGCATCCTCATCCTGGAGGCGGACCTGCGCATCGAGCGGGCCAACCCCGCGTTCGGCCAGTTGTACGCCGCGGACCCCCGCACCCTGACCGGTCGCCGGCACGCCCAGGTGGTCCAGTGGAAGCGATTGGAGCGGGGCAAGACTTTGGAGGACGCCATGCACGAAGGCTGGCCCTCCGGCCCCGGCGATACCCTTTACGTCCAGGGCGACCTGCTCCGGGCCGACGGCACTACCCTGCCCGTGGGCATCACCTACGCGCCCCTTTTCGACCGGGAGGGCCTGCTCAACATCATCGCCAGCGCCCGCGACCTCACCGCGTTCCGCGAGGCCGACCGCCTCAAGGCCACCTTCATTTCCACCATCAGCCACGAACTCAAGACCCCCATCGCCCTCATCAAAGGTTACGTCAGCACCCTGCGCCGGCCCGATACCCGGTGGGATTCGGAAATCGTTCAGGAGGCCCTGGCCGTCATCGAAGAAGAAGCCGACCGCCTCAGCCGCCTGGTGCAGGACCTGCTGGATGCCTCCCGCCTGCAGGCCGGCGCGCTCAAATTGCAGAAGCACGAGGTAGACGTGGTCGCGCTGGTGGAGCGCATGGTCCGGCGCTTTCGGCACCGCCACCCATCCCACGACTTTCAGGTGCAGGTGCAGGGCACCATCCCACCCATATGGGCCGACGAAGGTCGGCTGGAGCAGGTGCTGAGCAACCTGCTCAACAACGCGGTCAAGTACGCGCCTCCGGGCACCATCGTGCGGGTGGTGGTGCGGGCCACGCCCCGCGAGGTCATCGTGTGCGTGCAGGACCAGGGCCCCGGCATTTCCCAGGAGGACCTGCCCCACGTCTTCGACCCCTTCTACCGCGGGCGCCGTCACCTGGACACCCACCCGGGCACCGGGTTGGGGCTGTACTTGAGCCGGGCCATCGTCGAGGCCCACGAAGGCCGCATTTGGGTGGATACCGAGTATCGGGAGGGGGCGTCCATTTGCTTTGCGTTGCCCCACGGGCAGGGGAAGCGGGTGGAAGGAAAAAAGATGCAATAGCATCTTTTCGCACTTTGACCGGGCCATCTAAATGCTCACACAGAGCCACGGAGAACACGGAGTATTTGCTGGAGAAAGCCAAAATTTTCTCTGTGTTCTCTGTGCCTCCGTGAGAAAATGCGATGGTTTTTGCCGCTTTTGTTGGATTTTGAAAAACGCGCGGCCTTGCCCCACCACGAGCGCCCCACCTCGAAACCGCGGTAAATTTGGAGTGCGGCGCCTCGGCTCTTTTTGGAGTGCGGTGCCTTGGCACCGCTTTGGACTTTTGGAGCGCGGCACCTGGGCCTGCTTTGGAACCGAAAGCGGTGTCGAGCCACCGCAGTCCAAAGTTTTGGGAGTGCGGCGCCTGGACGCCGCTTTCGCTTCCCGCCACGAAACCGCGGTAAAATTTGTCTTGAACCAGAACGTTCCGGTGCCGCTTTGGACCTTTCACACATCTGCAAATGCCTTCATCCATGCCCGAAGAGACTTTTACCACTATCCGCAAAACCATCCAGGCCGTGCTCCAAGTTCTGGACGCGGTCGGCGTACCCGGTGCGGGCCTGGCTGAGAAGGCCGTCCAAAAGGTGGCCGCCTACCTGGACGAACAACGCGCCTGGGACGCCCTGCAAGGGGCCCTGGCCAGGGCCGAACAGGCCTTCCGCGAGGACGCCCGCCGCCGCGGCTGGCACCACCTGGCCGACGCCATCCTTCAACTGCCCATCCACAACCTGCCCGCCTTTGAGGCCGCGTTGCGGGACGCCCTGGAGCGGCGGGATTCCGCGCGCCTGGAAGCCCACCTGCGGGAAAGCCTGGCCGCCCTGCCCGGCGGGGACGACCCCCACCTGGCCGCCCGCGCCGCCCGCCGGTACGCCGAGCACATCCTGGACGCCCTCTGGGCCGTGCCCGCCTTCCACACGGCGGTGCGCGATGTGCTCCTGAAGGGGAACGCCCGGGCCATCGCCCGCTTGCAAACCCAGATGAACGACCTGCAGGCCCAACTCCAGGCCCTGCCTGGCCGGGTGTGGGACGAAAAGGCCCGCCGCGACCACCGGGCCGCCTGGCGGAAAATCCACCTGCCTGCGCCCAAACCCCCGCCCGAACCCGGCACGCCCTTCCAGTTCCACGAACTCAAAGCCGCTTACCGCCTTGTGCCCTTCACCGGCCGGGAGCACCATGCCCTGCGCGACGACCTGGTGGAATGGGCCCTGGGCCTGGGCGAACGTCCAGGCCGCACCGGCCTGCGCTGGCTCCATGGCCCCGGCGGCGCGGGCAAGACCCGCCTGCTGGTGGAAGTGGCCCACATCCTGCGGGAACAGGGATGGCAGGTGGGTTTCCTCCCACGTGAGGCGTGGGACCAAGGGGCCATGGCCCACTGGGCCCGGCCCGACGGCCCCGCCCTGTTGGTGGCCGACTACGCCGAGATGCACCCGCCCGAACAGGTCACCGCGTTGCTGGACGCGGTGGTCGCGACCGCCGAGGAGCGCCGGCACCCCCTGGCCCTGGTGTTCCTTACCCGCCAAGGACCCAACCCCGGCGCGACCCAGGCCCCGGCTAACCTGCTGGCGAAACACCTGCAGGAGTGGGCCACCCGTGGCGTTGCCCCCTTGCGGGCGGAACTGGTGCAGGAGGCCCTGAGCACCCACCGCGGCCTGCCCACCCTGGAGGAATCCGACCGCCAGGACCTTTTCCGGGCCGCGGTGAAACGCTTCCGGCAGCGTTTGGCCGTGCCCGAGGAAGTGGTCCGTGGACTACACCCCCCGAGGCCCTGCCCCGCCTGGCGCCGTACTTCGGTCGGGACGAGCTGCTGGACGAATTCCTCACCACCGAGGCCCTGCTC
>JALWJZ010000013.1 GCA_026996855.1 Anaerolineales bacterium | reverse complement strand
CATCTGTTTCCATGGGATATGCTTGATCATGGCGAGCCTCCTGGTATGGGATTGTGGGCTTTTTAATCTACCCTGGAGGCTCGCTTTCCTTTCTCCGACTTGTCCAAACTCTTGTCCATACCCCAGAAGTTTCTGGGCTTGTCTTGCGCCGGTCGTTTGGCTACAATAACGGCAGAGCGCTCATGAGTTTTGCACCCCTTGCGGCGGCGAGGAAGCCGGGTGGCAACATGGGCGCCAGGCTGCCCGGTGGAGCCAGTGGCGCAACCGGCCGCATGCCGATAGGAGGTCCCCAATGTGGGCAGGGCATGCGGCATCTTTTTATCGGCTTGGACGTTGCCTGAAAGAAGGGGGACGGTTTCTCGGCAGCGTCCCTTCGAGTCTTTCCAGCAGCCTTTTGTGTAACTCAAAAATACTCCAACGCTATCCCAAAAGGAGGTGAGCCATGCGCGCGCGGCGTTCTTGGTCGTTGTTGCTGTTGGGCTTATTGGGGATGCTGTTGATTTTCGCCTTCGCGGCCAGCAATATCGTGCCCGACTCCAAAGCCGGTGATGGGCAGGGGGGCATCGCCGGTTATACGGTTTCCAACATTCGTTACGACCTGGATGATACGGACCCCTCCAAAATCGCCAGTGTTTCCTTCACTTTGGACACGGCTGCCAACGAGGTCCATGCTGCCATTGGGGATGGTTCCCAGTGGTATTGGGCCTCCTGCACCAATACCGGTGGGAATTCGTGGAGTTGTTCGTTCTCCTCGCCCTTGCCGGATGTGTTGCCGGCACAAACGTTGCGCGTGGTGGCCGCTCAGTAAGAGCGGTTCGAAAACCCGAAGGGTTTTCAAGTTTGCCGCCACGGTTTCCGCATAGGGCCGCGAAGGGCCGCGCTACCGGGGGAACCCGGGCCCTGCTCGGGTTCCCCTGGGTAATGTCCCGGTTGTGTGGAGGCCGAACGCTTTGTCCGTTTCACGGCAGGGCGTGAAATGCCATTGAGTATCCCATGCACGTGCCTTGGTTTTTTCGCCTGCGGTGGCATGGATTGTTGTGGGGTGGTCTCATAGGGTTTCTGATCCTGCTTTTATGGCCTCGGCCTTTGGGTGGGCACGCGGTTGTCGCGGTGCTGCAAAGCGATAGCATGCGCCCCCGTTTCCGCCGAGGCGACCTGGTGGTGCTCTGGAGGGCTCCTCGATATCAGCCCGGCGACCTGGTGTTGTACCGCGGGACGCACATCCCCTACGTCTTTCACCGCATTGTGGGTTACGATGCCCAGGGCCGTTTCCTCCTCCAGGGTGATGCAAATACCTATCTGGACCCCGATCACCCCTCGGAAGAAGACGTTTTGGGACGTTATGTCTTCCATTTGCCCCGCATAGGGCTTCTGTTTTTGCGCTGGGGCCGGTGGCCCGGTTGGGTGCTCTTGGGCTTGTCTTTGGCCACTTTGATTGCGTCTCAAAGGACCGGCATTCGGAAAGGACACCGGAATCGTCGAAGGCGGATGGAAGCATGAAGCGCGCGCGTGTGGATTCCCACCGATGGCTGGCCGCTCATTACGAGCCGCTATGGTGGGTTTCTGGGATGACCCTTCTGATAGGAGCGGCTTTGACGTTGTGGGGCTTTGGGAAGCCCCTTGACGTATCCGCGCTCGAGCCGGTGGTGTATCGTTTTCGGGGAACCTTTGAATACTTCGCAGAAGGGCCAACACATCTCTTTCCCCAGGGACGGGCAACCACCGGCGCGCCTTTGCATCTGGCCTATACCCCCGAAGTCACGCTGACCTTTCAGACGGTGTTCGAGGCTCCCCAGCCGTATTGGGTCATGGGTGAAGGGGAACTGTGGGTGGAAATCCGGGACGTTTATGGCTGGAAGCGCCGCCTCGCGACCTACAAACGGGATTTGTTCGGGGAGGTGTGGGCCCTGCAGGTCCTTCTTCCTTTGGGGCGGGTGGAGCAGGCCATCCAGCACAAGGAGCGGTTCCTGCCGCCCAGCCAGACGTATGAGGTGGTGGTTGGAGCCTCCATTCTGGCGCGCGGCACCGTGCATGAGCAATCGTGGGAGCAACCCTTGGAGGCCCGTTGGGTCTTTCGGCGGGTTCGTCCCGGTTTTTACGTTTTCGATTTGGAACGCCAACGGGAGGCCCTGACCCCGGTTTGGGAAGAGACCCTGACGGTGCCGGTTCTGGAACCGAACCGGGTGGCTTTTGGCCCTTGGTTTTTCGCGGTTCGAAGTTTACGCAGGGCAGGTTTGGCCTTGTTGATGGCGGGGGCCTTCGCGTTCGCTGGCTTGCAGGGTTGGCTGGCCTGGGCGCGTTCGCACCGGCCGGAATGTTATTATCGAGCCTATTTGGGCAAAGGGGGGCTTCGCGTGCGTTTTGGCCCCTGGCTTTGGTCCCATAAAACCTATATCGTGCTGGACACCCTGGAAGACCTGGAAGCCCTGGCGCAGCACCATCAGGAACCGGTGCTGTACGCATCTCAGGATGGCCGTCATTGCTTTTTCCTATGGCTCCCGGATGCGGTGTACTACGTATGTCTTTCGGAGGAGCCCTCCGAGATTCCTTCTACGGACGAGGCTTCCGGGGTCGAAGCGTCCGAAACCAGCGGGCTTGACCACGAAGGGCTTTCCGATTTTGGAGACGAAGACGATGAAACACCGGATTCGGATGGGGCGGCGTAATGCCTGGTTGGTCATGTCGGGCACCCTGGCCATGGTCGCTTTGTTTTGGGTGACGGCCCATGCGGCGGGGGTCGTGGTGCCGCCTTCCCGCCTGGATGAGGACCGTTTCGTGCCCGACCCGAATCAAATGAAACCCGATGTTTGTGGCGGTATTCACCTGACCAACATTGTGGTGGCTTCAGGCGGCACCGCGGTGGGCACCGCCGCCAACGACTTGGTGTTGGGAACCGCGTCCTCCGATGCGCTCTCCGGCCGCGGCGGCGACGATTGCATCCTGGCCGGCGACGCGGGCCTGGGGAATCTGCTCTGCGGCGAGGATGGGAACGACGTCCTCGTGGGGAGGCCGGGGACCCTGGACCTCTGCCTGGGCGGCGCCGGTTCCGACCTGATGTACGATTGCGATTTTTCCTTTCAGGACCCCGGCCCTTTGGATGTCCTTTGCCCATAGATGAAAAAACGGGCGGCCAAGCCGCCTCGTTTTTTCAAAAGATTTCGTCGCTTAGTCGCGTTCCAGGGTTGCCAGGGCCTCGACCAGGCGCCGGGCCGCGGCCTGGGTACGCTCGGGGGGCAGGGCGTAGGAAAAGCGAATCCATTCCGCGCCGTCTGGGGAGAAGAACACGCCGGGAACGATGGCCAGTCCGTGTTCCTCGGCCAAATACGTGCCCAGGGGTTCGGTGGTTTCCCAACCGCGGGCTTGCAGCCACTTCCCCACGTGAATGAAGGCATAGTACCCGTTGCCCATGATGAAGGTGAACCCCTGCGCTTGCAGGAACCGCCGCAGCCATTTCCGGCTGGCGTTGGTGGGTTCGATGATGGTGCGCGCGGCTTCCCGATAGCCCATTTCCACCGCGGCCTGGGCCACGGCCATGGCAAAGTAGGAAGGGATGACGCTGTGGGAAGCCCGTGAGGCGATGAATTTGACCACATCTCGACCCGCGGTCAGCCAGGCCATGCGAATGTTGGAGCCGCCCAGGCTCTTGGTGATGCCGTCCAGCACCATGAGGCGCTCGCGCCGCTCCGGCTCGAAGGCCCGCAACAGCGCGTTGATGTCGTAGGGCTCCCCCTCGGTGACGTGGTGGTAAATCCAGTCGAAGAGCACGAAGGCCGCGCCCAGGTCCAGAGCCTTGTGGGCCAGGGCAATCTGTTCGTCCAGGGAAAGGGTGTTGCCCGTGGGGTTGTCCGGACTGGTGATGATGAGCGCGGCCACCTTGCGCCCGTAACGGGCTGCGAACTCGAAGGAGACTTCCAGGGCCTCGGGGGTATAGGCCCAGGCGGTTTCGGGCCGACCGGGCGCACGGAGCACGTTGGCCCCCACGCCGTAAGGTCCCCAGTTGTAGGAAAGCCAGGGCACGCGGGTAGTCACCACCACATCGCCCTGCCGGCCGTGGCCCAGGGCCAGCATGGCTTGATAAGCCTTGACCAGGGCATCGCGGCCGCCCGCGGCCAGCACGATGTTCTGCGGCCCCCAGCCCAGGTCCGGGTCCAGTTGCCAGTATTGCTCCGCGAGGAGGCGACGAATCGGCTCGGGGCCGATGGGCAGCACGTATTTGGTCCCCATTTCCAGTTGCAGTTCCAGCGCCCGTTCCAGGATGGGTCGGGGCACTCCTGCCAGGCTGGCACCGCCGTCGCCCTGGGAAGCGTCGTATGCTTCCTGCCCCGGATGGTTGGCCTGGAACTTCTTGAGGGCCTCGCGAATGGTGAACATGCGGGAAGGGGGGATGGGATACATCCGCTGAAGATGGTCGCTGACAGGGACCAGGTGTTCCTCGGGAACGGCAAAAACGGGCACATCGGGCGATACGCTCATGGCTCCTTCCCTCCGGTGCGGCGTTCGAGAAAGGATGAGACGGGCATGTATATCTTGTGCCCCTCGACGGAAACGGTGCCTATGGTGATGGTGGCTACCCTGGCCCGTGAGATTTTCCAGCCCGCAGAAGTTCCAAAAACCGCCGGAATTGTATCACAACCCCTCCGGACGGCGAGGACGTAGAGGGAAGGGTGAAAACCGCGTCGCGTGCCTTCTCACGCCTCCGCTGACCGCTCCTGGCCGATTTTGTCCCGATAAATGCCCTGGTATTCAGGCGGAAGCAACCGGGCCAGGGCCAGCATGATTTCTTCGGTGGCCCGTTGCAGGGCGCGTTTGCGATCGGCCTTGGAGGGAGGCGGGAAGCGCAAGGGTGGCCCCACCTTCAGCGAGACTTCGATTTTCTGGAAACGTCGCAATTTCGGGAAGACCTGCCAATTGAAGGTGCCGGTGATGCCGATGGGGATGACCGGCGCGCCGCTTTTCACCGCCAGGTAGGCCACCCCTTCGGTGCCCGGTCCCAACCCGCCGATGAGGGTCTGGCGGCCCTCCGGGGCCAGGCCCAGGATGCGCCCTTCTTCCAGGGCCTGAAGCGCGGCCTTGAGCGCGGCCCGGTCGGGACGTCCACGGTGAATCCAGATGACCCCGTAAAGTTGCAACAGCCAGAAAATCCAGCGGTATTCGATGAGGTCGATGGAAGCCAGGGCTTCGGGGCAGGTGGGCAGGTAGGCCAGTAAAAGCACCACGTCGGCATCGCCCAGGTGGTTGATGACCACGATGGCCGGCCCCTGACGGGGTAAGTGCTCCAGTCCCTCCGCGTGCACGCGGGCCAGTCCTTTGAGCGCGGCCCGGCACACGGCCCGAATGCTGCACCGTACCAGGCGGCGGGTCCAGGTCAGCCGCGGCAGCCCCACCAGGTCAGGACGATGGAAGCGGGATAGCGGACGGGGGGGCAGGTACAGCGGTGGTATCCAGTCCGAGGGCTTGGGCGATTTCCATGCCTTTTGAGTCATCGTACACACCTCGGTAAGGAGGTGGCAGCAGCGCCGCGACGCGGTACATGGCCAAATCGGTGTTCAGGCGGCGAGCCTGTTTGCGGGGCACCGGCCAGGCCTCCAGGGGGGGAAGGCGGAAGGGCTTCCCGATGCGAATGTGCACCGGTGGACGCTGAAGGCGCAGCGCCCGGTGCACGGCTTCGTCTTCCGTGCCGGCCATGCCCACCGGCACGATGGGTACCCCAGCCCGATCGGCGATGTAGGCAAGACCTGTCCAGGCCCGCCGCATCCCTGGCGTGTGGGAGCGGGTCCCCTCCGGGGCAAAGGCAATGGGATACCCTTCGTGCAATACCGCGACCACGTAATCGAGGAAGCGTCGGTCGGGCTTGCCCCGGTCCACGGGGATGACGCCGTATAGCCACACCAGCGGGGCCTGGGCCGGCCGACGTAGCACGTCCGACGCGGCCACGGCTTCCAGCCAGGTAGGCCATTCGGCTAGCAAGAAGGGTGGGTCCAGAAAGGATACGTGGTTGTAGATGACCAGATACGAGCCGGCGCGAGGCACGTTTTCTCGGCCTTCCACGGTGAAACGAAAGAGGGCGTGGAACAGCCCCCGGAAGACCACCTTCAATGGCGGGCGAATCCAGCGTCGCCACCCGATGTTGTAGGGAAGCCGATAGCGGGGGTCTTCGGTTTTCATGGTTTTGCTCCGTCGCATTTCCAAAAGCCCGAAGGGGTTTTGGGCGTTACGATGTCGCGGATGGAGCGGGCGTTTTGTTCGAGTTGGGGAACTTCTTTCGCATCCACTGCATGACCTTTTCGAACACTTCGTCGGCCGACAGACCGTTGGTCTGGAGCACGTAGGCGTCTTCTGCGGGCCGGAGGGGCGCGGTTGCTCGGGAGGCGTCCAGGGCGTCGCGACGGGCCATGTCCTTCAGCACCTGTTCCAGGGTCACCGAGTGCCCTTTGCGTCGGGCCTCTTCGTAACGCCGGCGGGCCCGTTCTTCCAACGAAGCGTCCAGGTAAATCTTCATGTCCGCTTCGGGCACGATGACGGTGCCGATGTCCCGGCCCACCACCACGATGTGCCCTTGCAGGGCCAGGCGGCGCTGTACGTCCTTCAGGGCCTGGCGCACACCGGGGTGGGCGGCCACGACGGAAACCCAGGCATCCACCTGGGGGGAGTAAAGTTCCTGCGTGGCATCACGACCTTGCAGCCATACCAAGGTTTCCCCGGTTTCGGTGATGCGGAGCTCTACGTCCAGCGTGCGGGCCAGGAGGGTCATACGGGCTTCGTCCTGCAGGTCTTCGCCCTTTTGCAACGCGGCCCAGGTGACGGCCCGGTACAGCACGCCGGTATCGAAAAAGGCGTAGCCCAGGGCCTGAGCCAGGCGTCGGGCCAGGGTCGTTTTTCCAGAGGCTGCCGGACCGTCAATGGCGATGATGCGCGGTTTGCTCATGAAGGCATCCTCCTGGGGTGCTCGGAATTGGCAGGGCCTTGGTTCCCGGTTTTCAAAGGCCCGTTTCATCGCCGCGCGTGCAGGAACAGGTCGGCACGTAGCCAAAAGACGACGAATTCGGGCGTCGTGGGCGCGGGTTGCAAATGGAAGACCCACAGCCATGCATCCCGAAGGCTGGCAAAGGGTTGTAAACGTTCCCGTAAAAGGAAATCCTGCCCCCGGTAGTTCACTTGGATACGGAAAGGAAAGGCTTCGCCAGGGCGGGCGGGGTCCTGAGG
>JALWJZ010000012.1 GCA_026996855.1 Anaerolineales bacterium | reverse complement strand
CTGGTGATGTTGCGGGCCTGGATGGGCGCGCCTGTGTTCGAAACCGTGTTCAACTGGCCGGGCCTGGGCCGGGTATATGTGGAAGCCCTGGGCGCACTGGACGTGCCCGTCATGGTGGGTGTTACCGTGATTTTCGCCTACCTGTTGGCGGGTACGGTGTTCCTTTTGGATGTGCTCTATGCCTGGCTGGATCCGCGCGTGCAGGTGGAATGAATGCGGGAGGGCTGCGGCGCTTTGTATAATCCCTGTTGACATTGAATTCTTGCGAGGGGAAAGTACGCCCATTTCAGAAGGAGGTCTTCCTATGGCCCCGGACAGGCAAAAGGTGACGGTACGTACGCTGCAACGCAAGAAGATGCGCGGCGAACCCATTACCATGATGACCGCCTACGATTACCCCACGGCCCGCTGGGTGGACGAGGCAGGCATCGACGTGATTTTGGTGGGCGATTCCCTGGGGATGGTGGTGCTGGGTTTCCCCAACACCCTGCCGGTGACCGTGGACATCATGCTCCATCATTGCAAAGCCGTGGCTCGCGGCGCGCGTCGGGCTTTGTTGGTCGGAGATATGCCCTTCATGTCCTTCCAGGTGTCGGTGGAGGAAACGGTTCGGAACGCCGGTCGGTTTTTGCAGGAAGCCGGCATGGACGCGGTGAAACTGGAAGGTGGCCGGGAACGGGTGGACGCGGTGCGCGCGCTGGTGGATGCGGGCATTCCGGTGATGGGCCATATCGGCCTGACGCCCCAACGGGTGCATCAATTCGGCGGTTTTCGGCTTCAAGGCCGTACCGCGGAGGCAGCCCGGCGCCTGGTGGAGGACGCGCTGGCTCTGGAAGAAGCCGGGGTGTTTGCCATCGTGTTGGAAATGGTGCCGGCCCAGGTGGCTCGGTACATTACCGAGCGCTTGCAGGTGCCCACCATCGGCATCGGCGCGGGACCTTATTGCGACGGTCAGGTGTTGGTCTTCCACGATACCGTGGGCATGTTCGAGGAATTTCAGCCCAAGTTCGCCAAGCGCTACGCCCAGGTGGCGCCCCTCATCCGTCGGGCCCTGCAGCAGTACAAAGAAGAGGTGGAAACCCGCCGCTTCCCCGCGGCGGAGCACACCACCTTCATGGACGAGACCGAATGGGAAGCCTTCCTCCGGCTAATGGAGGCGGGGGATGGCCGAGAGTGAAGGCTTCCCCGTGCTCATCGTGGGGACGGGCGCCCTGGCCTGCCTCTTTGGCGCGCGGCTGGCCGCCCAGGGCCATGCCGTGACCTTCGTGGGAAGGTGGAAGGCCGGCGTCGAGGCCTTGCAGCGTCGGGGGGTGGTTTTGGTGGAAGCCGACGGGACGGAGCATCGTCATTCCGTGCAGGCTACCTCGGACCCGGAGGCCCTACCCCGGCATCGCTTTGCTCTTGTTCTGGTCAAGTCCTGGCAGACGGAGGAAGCGGTTCGGCGTTTGCGACCGGTCCTGGCCCCCGAGGGTGTGGCGCTGACCTTGCAAAACGGCATCGGCCCCCAGGAAATCCTGGCGCGGGGCCTGGGCGCCCAGCGGGTGGCCGTGGGCGTGACCACGGCCGGTGCCACCCTGCTGGGGCCGGGTCGGGTACGGGCCGCGGGGCAGGGGGAGGTCACCGTGGCCCGGCACCCCCGGGTGGGGCCGTTGTTGCAGGCACTGGTGCGCGCGGGTTTCCCCGTGCACGTGGTGGAGGATGTGCGCGCGGCCTTGTGGGGCAAACTCCTCATCAACGTGGCCATCAACCCTTTTGGCGCCCTGTTGGGGGTGCCCAACGGCGCGCTGCTGGAAGACCGGACCGCGCAGATGTTCATGCGCAAGGCGGTGGAGGAAGTGGTGGCCGTCACCCGGGCCTTGGATGTGGCCCTGCCTTATCCCGACCCGTGGGAGAAGGTGTTGCAGGTGTTGCACGCCACCGCGACCAACCGCAACTCCATGCTCCAGGACCTGGAACGGGGCGCGCCTACGGAAATCGACGCGCTGTGTGGCGCGGTAGTGCGCCAGGCCGATGCCCTGGGCCTGGACGCTTCGATGAACCGTGTACTATGGCAAATGATTCGAAAAACTGCCGCGAGTTCTCACAAGTTTTTCATGTCCATTGCTTGACATTGCCTGCTCTTGGCAGCATAATGGAAGGCGCATTGCTACCCTATTTACTCAGGAGGTGTCCCATGTTGTTCGCTCCGCGCAAGGCTCAAGGTTTGGTCGAATACGCATTGATTCTCGTTCTGGTGGCCATTGTCGTGATTGTCATTCTGGCCATCATGGGTCCCGCCATCGGCAACGTGTTCAGCAACATCGTGAGCAACATCTAAGCGTGCTCGACCGACAACGAACGCCCCCGGCCCAAAAGTCGGGGGCGTTTCGTTTTTGGGAGAAAATGCAGATTCGGTAGAGTCGGCCGAGGCTTTGGTATCATCTCGAAGACGAAGAAGAGGAGGTTTGTTGTGGCTCGCTGGACCTCGCGCCGGCGTTTGGAGGCCGTGATTCACCGGGAGAAACCCGACCGTCCTCCTGTCGCTTTGTGGCGTCATTTTCCGGTGGACGACCAGAGGGCGGCCTCTCTGGCCGATGTGCACCAGCGTTTCGCCGAATCCTTTGGCTGGGATTTGCTCAAGGTCAGCCCCGCGGCCACTTACCCGCTGGTTCCCTGGGGGCTGGAAGACGCCTGGCAGGGGGATGTGTGGGGGCGGCGTACCATTTTGAAGCATCCTGTGCGAGACTCCGAAGATTGGGCCCGCCTGGTTCCTCCAGACCCGCGTCAGGGCACGCCGGGAATGACCTTGGAGGCCCTGACGGATTTGGCCCGCCACCTGGAACCCCATGTGCCGGTCTTCCAGACGATTTTCAGCCCCCTCATTCAAGCCAAGTACTTGGCCGGGGAAGAACTTTTGTTGGTCCATTTGCGCCGCTCCCCCGAGGCGCTTCACCAGGGTTTGCAACACATTACCGAGGCTACCTTGCGCTACTTGGAGGCCCTGCGCACCACGGGGGTGTCGGGTGTTTTCTACGCGGTGCAGCACGCCCGGTATGCCTGGCTCAGCGAGGAGGAATACCGCACCTTTGGCCGACCTTACGACCTCGCGCTGCTGGGTTACGCGCGAGAGCATTTCGACTTCGTCATGCTGCATTTGCATGGGCAGGATATTATGTTCCACCTTTTTGCCGACTATCCGGTCCACATCTGGCACTGGCACGATCGGGAAACGCCGCCCTCCTTGCAGGAAGCCCAGGCCCTGGTACCGGGCGCGGTGGCCGGCGGGTTGCGCCGGGAAACGTTGCTCCTGGGTGCCCCGGACGACGTGCTTCGGGAGGTCCGGGAAGCCTGGGAGCAGACCCAGGGACGGGGCTGGATTTTGACCACCGGCTGTGTGTTGGCCCTGACCACGCCTGAAGGAAATGTAAGGGCTGCCCGGAAGGCCGTGGAAGCCCTTGGTTCGGAGGGATGACCCATGCCGCGCATCATTTCGGGGAAGGCGAAAGGACGGAAACTGGAATCCTTACCGGGGAACGAAATTCGGCCCATTACCGACAAGGCCAAGATGGCCCTTTTCAACATCATCGGGCCGGATGTGCTGGGTTCCACCTGGCTGGATTTGTTCGCCGGTACGGGCAGTGTGGGCCTGGAGGCCCTGAGCCGCGGCGCGTCCTTCGTGCGCTTTGTGGATTGGAACCCGCGCGCCATTCGTCTGGTGAAGACCAACCTGGAACGTACCCGTTTGCAGCAGGCCGACAACGTGGAAGTGTTGCAGGTGGACGCCCTGGCCCTTTTGGAGCATCCGGACCGGGCTTTCGATTACATCTTCATTGCACCACCTCAGTATCACGGCATTTGGAAGAAGGCATTGCTCAAGGTGGATGAGCACCCCGAATGGTTGGCTCCCGATGGATGGGTCATCGTTCAGATTCACCCCAACGAATACGAATGGGTACCCCTGAAAAACCTGGAAGAGTTCGACCAGCGCCGATACGGAAGCGTACTGCTGGTGTTCTATCGGCATGCCGAGCCGGGGAATTCCTAAACGCGCGCTCCTTCTTGGGCCATGCTTTCATCCACGCTTCGTTTGTGCGCGCCTTTTGAGGGGTCCAAGTGTTTTTTAGAAAGGACGCTTTGCCTAAATCATCGTGCTGGGTGTTTATGCAGAATGATGATAGGAATCACTCCCGCGAAAGGCGAAAGTGTGGTACAATGCCGCCGTTGCCGAGGACAGAGGCTTGCTCAAAGGTGGCTCAAGGAGACCCCCGTTGCAAACTCGTGATTTGAAGGCGTGGAGGTTCGGCTCATGAACGGAACGCAGTGGGCTTTTCTCGGGGTGTATTTCCTGCTGGCTCTGATCTTTCCGGCCCTGCCTATCGTGATTGCCCACTTCTTAGGGCCGCGGCGGCCCAATCCCATCAAAGACGACGTTTACGAGTGTGGTCTGAAGACCTATGGCAGCCCGTGGGTTCCCATCAAGGTGCAGTATTACCTTTTCGCCCTGGTTTTCCTGATTTTCGATGTGGAACTGGTCTTCCTGTATCCATGGGCCGTGGCTTACGATATGCTGCCCATGTTTGCCGTGTTTGAGGGTATTTTGTTCATTTTGATGTTGGGTGCTGCGTTGGTGTACGCGTGGAAACGCGAGGCCCTGGACTGGTACGAGCCAACCATGCCGGAGTTTCGCTCATAAACGAATGCCCCGAGGAGGAATCCCTCTTCGGGGTTTTCCTTGCCGGAGTGGCCTGTTGTGGAAGATGGGATTTGTCCTTTAGATGTGACTGATGACGTTGCTGAACATGTTGCCCACTTTGGGGCCAAAGATGTACAGCAACACCGCGGCCACGATGGAAGCCAGCATGAGAATCAAGGCGTATTCCAGCAAGGCCTGGGCTCGACGAAGGCGCATGGGATTACTCCTTACCAAGACGGAATCAATCTCGCTTCCAGTGTAAGGGAAAGCCGCGGGCAGAGAGTTTAGAACCTGATGAAATTTCGGAGGCGGTTTCATGGGAGCCTTTTTGCGTGATCCTTCGGTGCTGGTCGAAGCCCTGCGGACGCTGTTCCTGGGCTGGGGTTTATCCCCCGGGTTGACCACTCTCCTTCTGTACGTGTTGGGCGGGCTGGTGCTGGCCACCGGCCCCATGCTGTGGGTCATCTTCTTGATCTGGTTCGAGCGTAAGGCTGTGGCCCGCTTCCAGGACCGGCTGGGTCCCAACCGGGTGGGGAAGTTCGGGTTGCTTCAGCCCTTCGCCGATGTGCTCAAATTGTTGACCAAGGAGGACATCATCCCCGCGGGGGTGGACCCGATTCTCTATTGGGCCGCGCCCATTCTTTCCGTGGCCGGGGTGCTTTTGCTCTGGCCCGCGGTACCTTTGGGCCTGGGCATCGGCGGGAACATCAACGTGGGCGTGCTGTACCTGATTGCTGCGGGCACGGTGGGTACTTTTGCCATTTTCTTGGCCGGGTGGTCTTCCAACAACAAATACGCCCTGCTGGGCGCCATGCGCACCGTGGCCCAGTTGGTTTCCTACGAAGTGCCCATGGTGCTCATTTTGCTCATTCCCGTGCTGCTGGCCCGCAGCATGAACATGCAGGACATCGTGCGGGCCCAGGATGTGTGGTTCATCGTGTATGTGCCCCTGGCGGCCTTGATTTTCCTCATCGTGAGCATCGCGGAAATCGGCCGCACGCCCTTCGACCTGCTGGAGGCCGAGTCGGAAATCATTGCCGGCTTTCACACCGAGTACTCGGGCATGAAGTTCGCCATGTTCTTCGCCGGCGAGTTCCTGCACGCTTTTACCATCGGCATTTTGACCGCGGTCTTCTTCCTGGGGGGTTGGCGTGGCCCTGGCGCGGAGACGTACCCGGTGCTGGGCATTCTGTATTTGTGGCTTAAGGGCTTTTTGGTGTACTTCGTGGTGGTATGGATGCGGGCTACGCATCCCCGTATCCGTATCGATCATTTGCTCAACTTTAGTTGGAAATTCCTGACGCCTCTGGCGCTGGTGCTGCTTGTGGTGGCTGCGCTGCTGGACAAGGTCGTGGTGGATCTGGGCACCTGGCCGCGAGCCCTGGCCCATTTGGTTTCCCATGGGGTGGTGCTGGCGGTGACGCTGCAAATCGTGCGGGCCTGGGCCCGTCGCCTGCCCCGGCCGGTGGTATCGGAGCCGCGGCCCGTGGCCCGGCCCCAGCCCCAGCCGCAACCGACAGGCACCGGCGACTGACCGCCGACCATTGACTGCCGACCGCCGACGGCCGACCGCCAACTGCCAACTGCCAACCGCTACCTGCTATTTCGGAGCCAAAACCATGGTCGCTTACTGGATTTTCGCCCTGGTCTCGCTGCTGATGGTGCTTGCCGCCCTGGTGGCCGTAACCAATCGCAATCTGGTGCGGGCCACCATGGGCCTGGTGTTGGTGCTCTTCGGCAACGCGGTGCTCTTCGTCCTTTTGGAGGCCTATTTCCTGGCCGTGGCTCAGGTCATCATTTACATCGGCGCCATCGCCATCCTCATCGTCTTCGCCATCATGCTCACCCGCCATGTGGGGGATGCCTGGGGTCCCGCCTTTCACCGGGCCTGGGCGTGGGCCGTGGTGGTGGCCGGTGGCCTGGCCGTAGGGCTGCTTTTTTGGATTGCCCACTGGCCCGCCGCGGATGGAAAGGCCAAAAGCCCGGTAGACCCCCAATATACCAAACTGTTGGGGAAGGCCCTGGTGGCCCCCGATGGGTATGTGATTCCCTTTGAGGTGGCTTCGGCGTTGCTCCTGGCCGCGCTCATCGGTGCCATTTACGTGGCCTGGGGCGGCCGGCGGGTGAAGGGGCCCTATCCCCAACGCTCGGAAGAGAAAGAGGCTTAGTCCATCCATGTGTGGAGGAGACGCATGATTCCTCTGGGCGCTTATCTGATGGTTTCCGCCGCGTTGTTCGTCATCGGGGCCTTTGGCGCGCTGGCCCGCAAAAGCGCGGTGGCCATCCTCATCGGGCTGGAACTCATGTTCAACGCCGCGTTGCTCAACGCGGTGGCTTTCTGGCGGTATCTGCATCCCCAAGGGTTCGACGGTACCGTGTTCGCCATTGTGATTCTGGCCGTGGCCGCGGCCGAAGTGGCCGTGGGCCTGGCCCTGTTCATCGCGGTGTATCGGCGGTTCGGCACCGCGGAGGCCGACGAAATCGCGCTCCTGCGGGGCTGACCACCCGCCGCCGACCGCCAACTGCCAACTGCCAACCGCCAACGGCTAACGGCCAACTGCTAACTGCCAACTGCCAACGGCTAACGGCCAACGGCCATCTACCAACTGACCACCTCTCGGAGGCACCGGCATGACCAACGAATTACTGCTCTGGTTGCTCCCACTGCCACCTTTGCTGGCCTTTGCCCTCATCGTGCTCTTCTTGAACAAGAGCAACAAGGCCAGCCACACGGTGGCCATTTTGAGCGTGGTGCTGTCCTGGTTGGGGAGCATGGTGCTTTTCCTGCGGGCTTTGGGCATCGGCGCGGAGGCCCTGGCCGAGCACCCCATGCATGACAGCCTGGTCTGGCTGCCCGGGAAAACCTCTCTGTTACGTATTGGGGTGTACCTGGACCCGCTCACCGCGGTGACCCTGTTCTTCGTGGCCTGGACCATTGTGATGATTTTCGTGTACTCGGTGGGGTACCACAATTACGGGCAACCCAAAGGCGACCACGACGAGAAGGGTTATCCCCCTCACGGGGCCACGGTGGAGGAGCACGGCCATAAGCACAAAGTGCCCTCCATCGAACCCATGTACGCCCGGTTCTTCGCGTTCGTTTCCCTGTTCGCTTTCGGCATGTACCTGCTGGTGGTGAGCGACAACCTGCTCACCCTGTTCGCGGGCTGGGAAATCATGGGCCTGTGTTCCTTCTTGCTCATCGGTTTCTGGTTCAAGAAGGAATCGGCCCGGGCCGCGGCCATCAAGGCTTTCATGACCACGCGCGTGGGCGACGTATTCATGCTGCTGGGCATTGCGTACCTCTATGTAGCCACGGGTTCGCTGGCCTATACCGATGTGTTCAATCCGGAAGTGTTGCACCAACTGGCCCACAGCCCCGCGCCGGTGTTGGGGATGTCCGTGGCCGGGTTCATCGGGCTGCTGCTCTTCATCGGCACGGTGGGCAAATCCGCGCAGTGGCCCCTGCACGTGTGGTTGCCCGACGCCATGGAAGGCCCCACGCCCGTCTCCGCCATGATTCACGCCGCGACCATGGTTTCCGCGGGTGTGTACCTCATCATCCGAGTCTTCCCCCTGCTCCATGCCGCGGCAGAGGTGCCTGAGTTCCTTTCCCCCATGCCCATCATCGCCTTCATCGGTGCCTTTACCGCGCTCTTTGCCGCCACCATCGCGGTGGCCCAGAACGACATCAAGCGGGTGCTGGCCTACTCCACCATCTCCCAGTTGGGCTACATGGTGGCCGCGGTGGGCATCGGCGCCTACGTGGCCGCAGCCTTCCACCTGGTGACCCACGCCTTCTTCAAGGCCTTGCTCTTCCTGGGTTCTGGTTCCGTGATTCACGGTATGGAGCACGGCGTGCTGCACACGGGTGAGCGCATCGACCCGCAGAACATGTACAACATGGGTGGCCTGCGGCGGAAGATGCCTATCACCTTCTGGACCTTCCTTATCGGCGGCTTTGCTCTGGCCGGGTTCCCCGTAGTTACCGCGGGGTTCTGGTCCAAGGACGAAATTCTGGGCGAAGCCTTTGCCGGGCACCACATGGGGGTGTTCTGGACCCTGGCCGTGGCCGCGTTGCTCACCGCGTTCTACACCATGCGCCAGATTACCCTGACCTTCCTGGGCGAACCGCGCACCGAAGCCGCCAAACACGCCCATGAAACCCCCTGGACCATGACCGTGCCTTTGATGGTGCTTTCGGTCTTTGCCGTGGGTTACGGCTGGGTGGGCGTGCCCAAGTACTTCCCCGTGCTGGGCGGTTTGCTGCCCCACTGGTTCCAGGAATGGGTGGGCGCGGTCTTCCACCTGTACGTGAAGGAAGAGCAAGCGGTGTCTCATTCCCTGGTGCCCTTGCTGGTTTCCATCCTGGTTTCCCTGGGCGGGCTGGCTTTGGGGTATGTGGTTTACCGCGGGGTGACGCGCGCGGACCAGCCCGATCCCTTGGCCCGGCCTTTGGGGCCGATTTTCACCCTGCTCAAGAACAAGTACTACTTCGACGAGTTGTACGCCTTCCTGTTCGTGCGCCCCGCGTACTGGCTGGCCGAGGTGTTCACCTTCCGCTGGCTGGACCGCACGGTCATCGATGGGATTTTGCACGCGGTGGCGCGCCTATCCTGGAATTTGGGTCAGTTTTTGCGCAATTACATTGACCTGCCCCTCATCAACGGTTTTGGCGACGCCTTGGGAGAAGGGGCCAAAGGCTTCGGTCGCCTGTTCCGGGCCATCCAATCGGGTCGGGTGCAGCACTATATGCTGGTGGCCCTGGCCCACGTGGTGGCCTTCTTGATGCTGGTGTACTACTACGCGACCATGTCGTGAACCCCGACGCTCTATTAAGGAGTGGGAAGCGCCATGAATTCCTGGACGAACCACCTTTTGACCCTCATTCTCTTTACGCCCGCGTTGGGCGCGCTGGTGCTGTGGTTCCTGCCGTCCCGGCCCAAGGTGCAACGCTGGGCCGCGCTGGTGGCCTCCCTGGTGCCCTTCGTGCTTACCGTGGTGCTGTGGGTGAATTTCGATTTTCAGCGCGCGGGCGAGTTCCAGTTCATCGAGCGCTACCCCTGGTACGACGCCATCGGCGCCGCGTATCACGTGGGGGTGGACGGCCTTTCCTTGGTCATGGTGCTGCTGACCACCTTTTTGGTGCCCCTGGCCATCCTGGCTTCCTTCTCCATCCAGGAGCGGGTCAAGGCCTATATGATGTTGTTCCTGTTCCTGGAAACGGGCATGTTGGGCGTGTTCCTGGCTTTGGACCTGCTCCTGTTCTTCGTGTTCTGGGAAATCGGCCTGGTGCCCATGTTCTTCCTCATTTTCCAGTGGGGAAGCGCCAAGGGCGAGCGCACGGTGTGGCCCGGGTTCACCTTGCAGGCCCGGGTGTACGCGGCCATGAAGTTCATGGTCTACACCATGGCCGGGTCGTTGGGCCTGCTCCTGGCCTTGCAGATGTTGGGCCTGGTGACGGGCAGTTTTGATTACTTGCAGGTGCTGGAGCGCTGGAATTCGATTTCGGGCCCGGTGCTTCCCAACATTCCGTTGTACATTCCCGTTTCTCTGGTGAAGAAGGTGGCTTTCTGGGCCTTTGTGGTGGCCTTTGCCCTGAAAGTGCCCGTGTGGCCCTTCCATACCTGGTTGCCCGATGCCCACACCGAAGCGCCCACCGCCGGTTCCATGATTCTGGCCGGTGTGCTGTTGAAGTTGGGCGCGTACGGCTTCCTGCGTTTCGTGCTGCCCCTGTACCCGGCCGAGTCGCAGTTCTATGCGCCGGTGCTGGCTTTCTTGGCCGCCATGGCCGCCCTGTTGGGTGCGCTGGCCGCGTGGGGCCAGTGGGATTTCAAACGCCTGGTGGCCTATTCTTCCATCAACCACATGGGTTTCGTGGTGCTGGCCGTGGCCGCCGCGGCCAAAGCCGCGGGCACCGAGCACGCGGTGCAGGCGCTGAACGGCGCGGTGCTTCAGATGTTCAACCACGGCCTCACCGCGGCCGGGATGTTCTTCCTGGTGGGCGTGCTGTACGACCGGGCCCACACCCGCAACCTCAAGGACTTCGGCGGCCTGTTCGGTACCGTGCCCTTTTACGGTGGCGTGCTGATGTTCACCGCCATGGCATCCCTGGGCCTGCCTGGGCTGAACAGTTTCGTTTCCGAATTCCTCATCGTGCGGGGAACCTGGCCGGTGCTGCCGGTGTTCACCGCCATCAGCCTGGTGGGCCTGCTCTTCACGGGCGCTTACATCCTCAAGGGCCTGAAACACGCCCTGTTCGGGCCGCTGGTGGAAAAATGGGCCAATCTGCCCGATATGACCTTGCGGGAGGTGCTGGTCATCGGGCCTTTGATGGCCCTGATGCTCCTGCTGGGTATCTGGCCGCTCACTTTGCTGGACGTGATTCATCGCAGCATGGTGGCTTTGGTGAACTTGCTGGCCGGGTGAAAGGTTTGAGCATTGTCGAACGCATGGAATTCCTAACAGGCGAGGGAGAGCAATGTCCCCTTTGACGATTCTCATCTTCCTTCCCATCGTGGTCGGCGGGGTGTTTCTCATCTTTCCCCGCATGAAGGACCAGACGGTGAAGGTGCTGGCCCTGCTGACGGGTCTGATTGCGTTCTTGATTTCCGGCTGGATTTATCTGAGTTACGACCTGCAGGCCGGGGGGTACCAGTTCGTGCATCGGGTGCCCTGGCTGCCCGCGTTGGGCATCGAGTACCACGTGGGCGTGGATGGCATGAGCGCGCCTTTGGTGCTGCTCACCGGCGTGGTGATTTTCACCGGCGTGCTGGTCTCCTGGAACATGCCCCGGATTCGGGAATTCTTCGGCCTTCTGTTCATCCTGGCCACGGGCGTGTTTGGGGTCTTTGCTTCGTTGGACCTGTTCACCCTGTTCTTCTTCTATGAGATTGCCGTCTTCCCCATGTATTTGCTCATCGTGATTTGGGGGTGGAAGAAGACCCGGGAATACGCGGGCATGAAACTGACCCTGTACCTGTTCGTGGGCTCGGTGCTGGCCCTGGTGGGCGCGCTGGCTATGGTCTTCCAGGCCCGGGAGCAGTTGGGGTACCTGACCTTCAACCTGTTGGAACTGGAAAAGGTAGCCTTTCCCGTGGCCTTCCAGAAGATATGGTTCCCCGTGGTGTTCTTCGGATTTGCGGTGCTGGGCGGCATCTTCCCGGTGCACAACTGGAGCCCCGATGGTCACGTGGCTGCGCCCACCGCGGTGTCCATGTTCCACGCGGGGGTGCTGATGAAACTGGGCGCGTTTGCCGCGTTGCGCCTGGGCATCATGCTCATGCCCGAAGGGGCCAAGTTCCACCTGCCCTGGATTATCTTCCTCACTTTGGTGAACGTGGTGTACGGCGCGTTCATCGCTTCGGTGCAGCAGGACTTCAAATACGTCATTGGCTTCTCCTCGGTTTCCCACATGGGCCTGGTGCTCATGGGTTTTGCCACGCTCAACTACCACGGTTTTTTGGGCGCGGGTATTCAGATGTTCTCCCACGGCGTGATGACGGCCCTCTTCTTCGCCGTGGTGGGCATGGTGTACGACCGGGCCCACACCCGGCACATTCCCAGCCTGGGCGGTTTCGTCAAGAAACTGCCCTGGGCCGCGGTGGCCTTCATCATCGGTGGGTTGACCTCCATGGGCATGCCGGGCTTTTCCGGCTTCGTGGCCGAATTCCCCATTTTCATGGGGGTGTGGCGTTATGAGCCGTGGATTGCCATCGTGGCTGTGGTCTCCATCGTGGTCACCGCGAGTTACGTGCTCCGGGTGGCCTGGCGGGTGTTCTTCGGCGAACTCAAGTCCGAATACCAGGACGTGCCGCCTCTCTTGATTTACGACAAAATCGCCCTCATCGTGCTGTGCGCCTTTCTCATCGGCATCGGCTGGTTCCCCCGCTTGATGACGCCCTGGGTGCACGTGGGAACCGAGTACGTGCTGGCGCTGTTGAAATGAGGTCGTGATAGTAAAATGAGGGCGCGTTGCAACCGGGAAATTCGGAGGGATGGATGATGGAACGCGTTGGTGAAATGACCAAACAGGAACTTTGGGAGATGCTCGAGGCCATTGTGGAGCAGAAGATATTGGAACTATTGGGGGACCCGGACGAAAGATTTGAATTGCGCGAAGAAATTCGTGCTCGCCTGGAGCGTCAACGAGAGCGAGTGTTGCGCGGGGATCGTGGCATTGCTTTTGAAGCCCTCTTGGAGCGGTTTGGTGAGTGAGGCCTACCGTGTGCGGTTTATGGAAGAAGCGGTGCGGGATTTGGAGCAACAGGACAGAACGGTTGCTCGACGCATACTGCGGCATTTACAGTGGGTGGCCGAAAACATGGAAGACGTCTGGAGCCTTTGAAGGGTTCTTTGAAAGGTTTGTATAAATTGCGGATAGGTCCGTACCGAGTACTTTACGAGATTCTTCCGCAGGAAGGCATCTTGTTGGTGCATTTGATTGGCCATTGTCGTGAAATTTACCGTCGTAGGAGGTAAACCCGTGACTCTCCCGATGAGCGACCTCCAAGCCCTGTTTCCCGAGTTGGCCTTGTTGGGCCTGCTTTTCGTGGTGCTGGTGGTGGATTTGATTTGGCGTCCCGGCCGACGGCTGGGATGGTGGACGGCCATCGGCCTGGTGGTCGTGCTGGCCCTCAGCCTCACCCAGGCCCTGCCCGGGGAAGGCCGTACCATCTGGGGCGGCATGCTCCGCCACGATGGTTATGGCTTTGTGTTTCGGATGCTCTTCCTGGTGGGCGCCCTGGTGACGACTTTGCTGGCCATGGACGTGAAGGACCTGGGCGACAAGGGGGCCTTTTACCTGCTGTTGCTCACCAGCACCCTGGGCATGATGCTCATGGCCATGGCCAACAACATCATCATGGTGTTCCTGGCCGTGGAGACCGCGTCCATTCCCCTGTATGTGATGGCCGCGTTTTATCCCAAGGATAAAGCCTCTACCGAGGCGGGCTTCAAGTACATGCTCTTTGGTGCGCTGGCTTCCGCGGTGTTGGTCTACGGCCTGACCCTGCTTTATGGCCTGACCGGGGCCACCGATTTCGCCGCGGTGGTGGAAGCGCTGCAAGCAGCCACCCGGCCAGTGTGGATGACCATGGCTGCGGTGCTGCTTTTGGTGCTGGCGGGCTTTGCGTTCAAAGTGTCCGCGGTGCCTTTCCATTTCTGGGCGCCGGATGTGTACACCGGCGCGCCCACGCCCATCGCCGCGTACCTTTCCACCGCGTCCAAGGCCGCGGGCTTCGCGGTGCTGTTGCGCTTCGTGTTGGCTGCGCTGCCGGTTTCGGCCCTGCCCTGGTGGGGCGCGTTCCTGGCCGCTATGGCCGCCGCCACCATGACCGTGGCCAACTTCCTGGCGCTGGCCCAGCGCAACTTGAAGCGCCTGCTGGCCTATTCCTCCATCGCCCACGCGGGGTACATCCTTATCGGCGTGGTGGCCGCGTCCCATCTGGGGGTGACCGCGGCGGTGTTCTACCTGGTGGTGTATCTGCTCACCAACCTGGTGGCCTTCGGCGTGATCGTGGCCCTGGAGAGCGCCGGGGGCACTTCGGAGATTCGTTCCCTGGCCGGCTTGTACAAGCGGTCCCCCTTGCTGGCCCTGTTCCTCATGACCGCGTTCCTTTCCCTGGCCGGGGTGCCGCCTTTCTCCGGTTTCGTGGCCAAAGTGTGGGTCTTCGTGGCCGCGGTGGAGGCCGGTTTGATTTGGCTGGCCGTGGTGGGCGTGCTTAACGCCATCGTGGGCCTGTACTACTACCTGGTGGTGCTCAAGTGGGCCTACGTGTACGACACGCCCGAGGAGGAAATGGCCCGGCCCGTGGTGGTGCCCAAGGTGCAGGCCGTGGTCCTGGGAGTGCTTTCGGTGCTCATCGTGGTCATGGGCCTGGTCTTCGCCCCCTGGTTCGCCTGGGGCGAATGGGCAGCCCGAGCCTTGGTGGGGGGATGACCTCTTTTTGGGTATTTTGGGATTAGGAGGGGTGTTTGGTGTGCTGAAGCATGTGCAAGCCTTAAAAATTTCGAATTGGAGCATGAATTTGAGACTAAAAACTTGACAAAAGGGCGGGCGTTGTTGTATATCAATCATGCATGTCTTATGTGCCTGGTCAGTTAAAAGCAGGGAGGCGGATTCGGGTAAATGTCGTTTGCGGGTTGGTATATACTTCGGGATGCGAGATAAAAGCAGAATTTTGGGTATTTGACCTTTTCGACGATATACAAAAAGGTGCTATATGCACCTTTTTGTACCATTTTTCGAAACTTTCCCGGGGAGGGAAGCGATGCGTGTTCTGCGGCTCTTTGGTTGGATGGCGCTCGCTTTGTGGGTAGCCGTTGTCTTGACTACCTATGGTAGTGCTCGGGCTGAAGCCTTTGCGCGCGAAGTGGCCCGGGGCAAGATTTGGGTCAGCCCTGTATGGCCCGAAGACAAAATCGTGCGGGATTATTTGGTGGTCAAGTTCCGTTCCACCGAGACAGGCAAGACCGCTTTTCGGGCTTGGGGGCTGAAGGTGCCCGACGCGGCGTTGCCCCCAGGGTGGAATGCGATTTCCACTCAGGAAGCCGCGCGGGCGTTTGGTTTGAATCTTCAAATGGAAAAGGGCAAGCCCTCCCTGGAAAGTTTGAAGGCCCTGGCCCTGCGCCTGGCTGAAGACCCTCGTGTGGAGATGGTGGTTTTTGATTATCAGGTGTTCGAGATCCCTCCTAAGGATGTGCTCAAGCCCACCAAACTGGAAGGTGGCCCGACTCCATTGGCTACGCCTAACGACCCGCTTTATTTTGCCCAATGGCACTTTACACCGACCACTCCCAAAAGAGGTGCCAACGCCGAAGGTGCTTGGGACATTACCGACGGCGACCCTGCCATTCGGGTTGCCATTATCGATACCGGTGTGACCGAAGGGCCGTTGGATGGTTTCCAGCATCCTTTCGTTTTCGAGTGCAATACTGCCGCTCCCGTGGGTCCAGGTGTGACATGCGGTCCCGGCTCCCAGGGGGATTGGCATGGCCACGGCACCCACGTGGCTGGCACCGTGGCCCAGGAAACGGCCTTTCCCCCGGCCAGTGATGATGGCTTGGCTGGCATTGCCACCGATATCTCGCTGATGGCTATCCAGACTTTTGCGACCGGTAGCGGCGTGGCCACAGGCACGGACATCGCGGAAGCGATTACGGTGGCTGCACAGAACGGCGCGGACGTCATCAACATGTCCTTGGGTGCGGATTGTGGCACCCTTACATGGGAAGACGGTTGTAGCATCCCGCCTGTGGATGCCGCCATCGATGATGCGGTGAACAACTACGACGTGGTCATTGTGGCTGCCGCGGGCAATGCTGCGGAGACCGTGGTAGGTACCCCGGCCAACCATCCCCTGGTGATTGCGGTAGCGGCCACGGACCAGGATTCTTTGGCCTATTACTCCACCTATGGCGCGGGGTTGAGCCTGAGCGCGCCGGGTGGTAATTTCCTGGAAGATGTGGATGGCGACTCGATTGCCGACTTAATTTACCAGGAGACCCACGATGGTGCCAGCCCCCCTAATTGGGGCTTCTATGGCTACCAGGGTACGTCCATGGCCTCGCCCCATGTGGCCGGCGCGGCCGCGCTCTTGCGCTCTCATAACCCCGCAGCCAACTGGCGCCAGGTGCGTTACTGCCTGGAAAGCACCGCGGTGGATGGTGCCTTTGGTGACCCCGCCGGATACGATGCCGTCTACGGTTGGGGCCTTCTGGATATCGAAGCTGCGCTGAACTGCATCGCCTCGCCGCCGCCCCTGCCCACCCAGCCCAACGCTCATTCCACCACCGCGTCCCTGGGTGGCATTTCCGTGACCACGCCGCAAAACACCACGGTAGACGTGGTGGCCCATTTGAGCGAGACGCAAGGTGCGGATTTGACCTGGAGCCTGTTCTTCTCCGAGAACAACGACTGTTCCACCACGGATACCATCTCCTGGTTGAGCCTGGACCCCGGGCAGGCGGCTTCCGGGACCTTGACCGGGTACGGTGCTACCAGCATCGACCTGGACATCGACCCCTCCACCACGCCTTTAGGTACGTACACCGCATACCTTTGCATTAGCAGCAACGACCCCGACCCCGGCCCCGGCAACAACACCGGTTTGATCCCCGTGCCCATTACCGTGACCATTGAAGCAAGCCTGCCGGCTCCCGATGAGTTGGCGTGCAACGCGCCGGCGGTTACTTTTGAGAACGGCATCCCCAGCACCTGGACCGTGGTTGACAACGAAGGTACCGGTGTGGTGTGGGATGTCACAGGTAGTGGTACGTGCGCGGGCGATTCCAACTACACCAATGGTTCGGGCAAAGCCGCTTGTGTCAATAGCGATGCAGTAGGAACGGTTGAATTTGATACCGAACTGCGCACCAATGCCATCACCATCCCGGCTTCGGCCACCAGCGCGACGCTGCGCTATACGGCCAATTACCAGAATTACAACAACCGGGATTTCCTGGATCTGGACATCAGCACCGACGGTGGTGTTACCTGGACCACGCTGCTTTCCTGGAATGAGGACCATCCTGTCGGCTCTTTGTACTCCCCGCCGGGTGAAGACGTGGTTGTGGACCTGTCGCCGTATATCGGCCAGACCATTATCCTGCGGTGGCATTATTACGACCCCAATTCGGGCGATTGGGATTGGTATGCCCAAATTGACGATGTGGCGTTGGACTGTCCCGGCGCGCCTTCTTTGCAACCTAACATCGATGTCAACCCCTTGAGCCTGAGCAGCACCCAGGACGCGGATACCACCACTACCCAACCCCTGACCATTGCCAACACCGGAAATGGCGACCTGGCCTGGAGCACCGGCGAGGAAGACCAGGGCTTCACGCCGCTCACCGAAAAGCCGCGTGCGGAACAGGTGGGCCGCCGTTTCCGCCTTTCCGCGGAAGACCGGTTGCGCATGAACATCCAACCTCAAGGCGACCCGTCCCTGATCTTTACACCGGGCTTGGCTTCGGCTCCTGTGACTTTGGATGGCCAGATTTCGCCCGGTGAGTGGGATGATGCCGCGGTCATGAACATCAGTACGGGAGCGGTGCCGGTGTTGCTGTATGCCAAGTACGATGTCGGTAGCAACACCTTGTACCTGGCTGTCGACGACCAATGGGATCCTTCCCTCACGACGACGGGAACGCCTGACCAGATCATCGTGGATTTCGATGATGAGGGGGGCACTGCACCTATCCTGTTCGACGACCAATGGACCAATACCACCTGCCCCGGGAGCGAACAGGGCGAGGGTACCTATTGGTGGGGTGCGGCCGGACTTAACACCTACGACCCCGTCATCAGTGGTCCGACGTATTGTGGGGAGAACCATGCAGCCAGCACAACCGTAGCGGTCAGCGATGCAGCGGGCAACGTGCAGTACGAGGTGGCCATCCCCCTGAGTGGTACCACGGCTCTGCAAGCGGCCGCGGACACTTTCTTTGGGTTTGAAATCGTGGTCATTGATGGTTCCGGCCCTTATCTGGATGGGGCTTGGCCGATTTTGAGCGATTTTACCGACCCCGGCACCTTTGGCAACATCCACCTGGCCACCCAATGTGTTTCCCTGAGTGATGTGGGTTGGCTCTCCTTGAACCCCGCGGGGGGTACGGTGGCTCCGGGTGGCAGTACCAACGTCACGGTGACCTTCGATTCCACTGGGCTGGCTCCCGGTACCTATCAGGCGAACCTGTGCATCTATAGCAACGATCCCGATTTGCCCACGGGTGACAACGGCACCGGCTTGGTGGTGGTTCCGGTGACGTTGAACGTCAAAGGCGCGGATTTGGAGCTCACCAAGACGGTGGACAATGCCACGCCACTCTTGGGCCAAAACGTCACCTTCACCATTACGGTGACCGAAACCAAGGGAGTCTATGACGCCACGGGCGTGGAGGTGACGGACCTGCTACCTGCGGGGCTGACCTACGTGAGCCACACGGCCAGCCAGGGCACGTATGACCCCGGCACGGGCGTGTGGAACGTGGGCACCATTCCGGCAGGCGGTTCGGCCACGCTGGACATTGTGGCCCAGGTGGCCGTGACGGGTGCCATCACCAACGAGGCGGAGGTGACTGCGGTCAACGAGGCGGACCCGGACAGCACGCCGGGCGACGGCATGGGCGACGATTATGCGTCGGTCACGTTGAACGCCTCGCCGGCTGCGGACCTGTCGGTGGACAAGACGGTGGACGATGCCACGCCGTTGCTTGGGCAAAACGTGACCTTCACGGTCACGGTGAACAACGGAGGGCCCTCGGACGCCACAGGCGTGGAGGTGACGGACCTGCTACCTGCGGGGCTGACCTACGTGAGCCACACGGCCAGCCAGGGCACGTATGACCCCGGCACCGGCGTGTGGAACGTGGGCACCATTCCGGTAGGCGGTTCGGCCACGCTGGACATTGTGGCCCAGGTGGCCGTGACGGGTGCCATCACCAACGAGGCGGAGGTGACTGCGGTCAACGAGGCGGACCCGGACAGCACGCCGGGCGACGGCATGGGTGACGATTATGCGTCGGTCACGGTGAACGCCTCGCCGGCTGCGGACCTGGAACTGCGCATGACGGCCAGCAACGACCGTCCGGCGCCGGGCGAGGTCATCACGGTGACGGTGGACGTGCGCAACGTCACACCGGCGGTGGACGCGCCCAACGTGCTGGTGAAGGCCTTCTTTGGCGACGGCTTCGAGTACGTGAGCCATACCGCCAGCCAGGGCACGGTCACGGTGACCATCAGTTCCGTTGACATCGATTGGGATGTGGGCACTATCCCCGCGGGTGGCAACGTGACCTTGACCGTCCAGTTGAAGGCTTTGGAGACCCCTTCGGACTGGCAGGCCTGGGCCGAGGTGGAGGATATGGGCATTGTGGATCGGGATAGCGTACCGGGCGACCGCCGCGGGGATGACTATGGCACGTTGGACATTCGGATAGCGCTTCCGCCCACAGGCTTCCCGGCGGGGCGGGTGACGGTGCTGCCGCCCAAACCGGAAGGGCTGGAGTTTGCCCGGACCGGGTTGGTGTTGGAGATTCCGCGACTCGGGCTGGAGGTGCCCATCGTGGGCGTGCCCTCGGCCTCGTGGGAGGCGGTGGCGTGGCTGGGCAACCAGGTGGGGTACATCCAAAGCACCACCTTCCCCACGTGGCGGGGGAACAGCGTGTTGACGGCGCACAACTACCTGCCCACGGGGATGCCCGGGCCCTTCGTGGATTTGGATGCGTTGCGCTGGGGCGACGTGGTGCGCATCCACTATCTGGGGACGGTGTACGAATACCAGGTGCGGCGGGTGACGCGGGTGGATGCCACGGACCTGTGGCCCTTCAAATATCCGGGAGCGGGGACGTGGGTGACGCTGATCACCTGCACGGGTGAGTACGACGAAGCCAGTCGGTTGTACAGCGACCGGGTGGTGGTGCAGGCCGTGCTGATGCGCACCTATGCGGAGCGGTAAGTCCCCGATCGGACCTTTTCCGCAACCAAAACCAAAGCCCCGCCATCATGGCGGGGCTTTGGTTGTTTGGTTCTTTGAGACAGGCGTAGCCCGTCTCAAAGAACAGGGCAATAATCCCCGTAAGGGAGATCTTGCTTTGGACGAGTGGCAGCCCACCCCATGGCGGGGTTTTTGGCATTTTTTGGTATAACCGAATGGCCGACACGCACCCCAACCAACGTAAGGAGAAGGCTTCCTTATGGCTACATTGCAATGGATAACCCAATTCGACACCTGGCAGGCCCTGGCCGAGGAATGGAACGCATTGTTAGAGCGAAGCACGCGTCCGCTGCCCTTCTTGCGTCATGAGTATCTGACCACCTGGTGGGAAACCCTGGGCGCGGGGGAGTGGTCCCGCGGTGAACTGACCGTAGCCGTGTACAGGGATGGCCAGGGACGCTTGCAGGGGGCCGCGCCCTTCTTCGTCACCCAAACCGCCCACGGTCCCACCATGATGCTGGTCGGCAGCCATCGCTTGACGGATTACCTGGACCTTCTGGTCACGGAGGAGGCCCGGGAGCCTTTCCTGCACGCGTTGGGCGAGGCCCTTTTCGGGCCACGGCGCCGGTTTTCCCATGTACGCCGGTGGGAGTGGTGGAATCTGCTTCCTGACGCCGAGTTGCGTGTAGCCTCAAGGGTCTGGACGAATACGTATGGCCTGGATTTGGAGGAGAGTCAGGTCGAGGTGGCGCCGTACATTCCCCTGCCACCTTCATGGGAGGCCTACCTGCACCAGGTGGGCAAGAAGCAGCGTCATGAAATACGGCGGAAGATACGCCGTTTGCACCGACATCACCAGCCCTCTCGTTGGTATCGTGTGACCCGGCCTGAGCGGCTGGATGAGGCCATGGAAGCCTTTTTTGCGTTGATGCGTTCCCATTCGGAAAAGGCTGCGTTTTTCACCCCCGCCCGTCGAGCCTGGCTCAAGGCCGTGGCCCGGCAGGCCCTGGAACGGGGATGGCTGTTTCTGGCCTTTTTGGAAATCGGCGGAGAGAAAGCGGCCGCGTTTCTTTGCTTCGACTTCCACCGCACCCTTTGGGTCTACAATTCCGGTCTGAACCCCAAATTCCGGCAACTTTCCCCCGGCTGGGTGCTATTGGCCTACATCCTGCAGTGGGCCATTGCCCGAAAGTACGCCGTCCTGGATTTCATGCGGGGCGCCGAAGGGTACAAATTCCGCTTTGGTGCCCGGAAACGACCTTTGTACTGGGTGCGTTTGCAGCGTTAATGCACGGGGCATCGCAGGTGCCCCGTTTTTCTACCCTTTGGCGGAAGGGGGATGGCCTTGATATGAGCAATCTCACCCCTTTGACGTGTTGGCGACTTTCCCGATATCTTTCATGCTACAATTTGATTGAACCTCCTCCGCATCCCACCTTCCCAGGGAGGGCTTCCCATGACGGCGAAATGGGTGTACACCTTCGAGGAGTATCCCCGGCTCAAGGAGCAATTGGGTGGCGACGACGACGCCGTTCGTACGTTGCTGGGCGGCAAAGGCGCGGGCCTGGGTGAGATGACCGCTCTGGGTCTGCCCGTGCCTCCTGGTTTCACCGTGATTACCAAAGCCTGTCTGTACTACCTGGCCCACGAGGATTTCCCGCCCGGCCTGTGGGAACAGGTGATGGAGGGGATGAGGTACCTGGAAGCGAAGATGGGCCGGAAGTACGGTTCACCGGAAAACCCCTTGCTGGTTTCCTGCCGTTCCGGTGCCAAATTCTCCATGCCCGGCATGATGGATACCATCCTCAACCTGGGCCTGAACGACGAGACCGTGCATGGCCTGGCCCGCATGACGGACAACGAGCGTTTCGCCTGGGATGCCTACCGTCGCCTGTTGGAAATGTTCGGCGAGACCGTGTTGGGCCTGCCCGAGTCCGATTTTCATCGGGCGTTGCAGGAGGAAATGGCCCTCTGGGGCGCGCAGGACGAAACCCAACTCAACGCCGAAGCCTTGCAACGATTGGTGCGTCGCTTCAAGGGCGTGTACATCTTCCATGGCCAGGAATTCCCTCAGGATCCCTACGAGCAACTTCGCATGGCCATGGAAGCCGTGTTCCGCTCCTGGAACAGTCCTCGCGCCAGGGCTTACCGGGAGCGTACCGGCATCCCCGATGACCTGGGCACCGCGGTGAACATCGTGGCCATGGTCTTTGGCAACCTGGGCGAAGACTCGGGCACTGGCGTGCTCTTTACCCGCAACCCCAGCACGGGCGAAAAGGGCCTCTGGGGCGAATACCTCCTCAATGCCCAGGGCGAAGACGTGGTGGCCGGTATCCGAACGCCCTCGCCCATTTCCCGGCTGGCCGAGGAAATGCCCCAGGTTTACGAGCAACTCAAACGCATGGCGGAAATTCTGGAGCGCCACTTCCGCTCCATGCAGGACATCGAGTTCACCATCGAGCGGGGCAAGGTATGGATGCTCCAGACCCGCACCGGCAAGGCCACGCCTCAGGCCAAGGTGAAGATGTCCGTAGACATGGTGCAGGAGAGCCTGATTTCCAAAGAGGAAGCCGTGCAGCGGGTTTCGCCCGATGACGTGGAATTGTTGCTGCATCCCCAATTCAACCCCCATGACATGGCCAAGGCCCGGCATGAGGGGAAACTCCTGGCCCGGGGGGTGAACGCCTCTCCGGGTGCGGCCGTGGGTCGCATCTACCTGGACGCGGAAAAAGCCAAGGCCAAGGCCGCAGAGGGCGAGCCTGTCATTTTGGTGCGGCCTTTCACCAAACCCGAAGAAGTGCCGGCCATGCTGGTTTCCAAGGGCATTTTGACCACCGAGGGCGGTGCCACCTCCCACGCCGCGGTGGTGGCCCGGCAGTTCGGCATCCCTGCGGTGGTGGGGGCTTCGGAAATCAAAATCGACATGGAGCGCCGGGTCATTCAGGTCAACGGTCGGGAGTACCCGGAAGGTACGTGGATTTCCCTGGATGGCACTTCGGGCCAGGTTTTCCTGGGGAAATTGCCCGCCCAGCCACCGGCCATCGAGACCCTGGAGGAATTGAGCATTCTGCTGGACTGGGCCGATGAAATCGCGGCCCGGGAAGGGGTGCGTTCCGGGGAAAACGGCGGACCCACCCGGGGCCTGGAAGTGTGGGCCAACGCGGACCTGCCCAAGGACGCGGCCTTTGCCCGCAAACTGGGGGCCAAGGGCATCGGCCTGTGCCGCACCGAGCACATGTTCTTCGAGCCGAGCCGCCTGCCCTACATGCGCCGCATGATCATGGCCACCACCGAAGAAGAGCGCCGCGAGGCCCTGGCCACCCTGGGCAACTATCAGGTGGAAGACTTCCTGGGCCTGTTCCGGGTGATGGACGGCCTGCCGGTCATCATTCGTTTGTTGGACCCGCCCCTGCACGAATTCCTGCCTTCGTTGTGGGAACTCATCGAACGGGTGACCGAGGCCCGGGTGCGGGAGGAACCTGACGAGGAGGCCGAGCGCCTGCTGGAGAAGGTGAAGGAACTGCACGAGGCCAATCCCATGATGGGCCTGCGGGGTGTGCGGCTGTCCATCCTGTACCCGGAAATCGCGGAAATGCAGGTGCGGGCCATCTTCGAGGCCGCGTGCCGGGCCAAAGAAGAAGGGCTGAACCCCATCCCCAAGGTCATGATTCCCCTGGTGGCCGATGCGGGCGAACTGGAGGTCATCCAGGAGCAACTGGTGCGGGTGGCCAAAGAGGTCATGGAAGCCTATGGCGTGGACATCCCCTACGAATTCGGCACCATGATCGAGGTGCCCCGGGCCGCGCTCACCGCGGGCCAGATCGCCCGGGTGGCCGAGTTCTTCTCCTTCGGCACCAACGACCTGACCCAGATGACCTTTGGCTTCAGCCGGGACGACGCGGAAAAGACCTTCCTGGTTCGCTATCTGGAACGGGGCATCCTCAAGGACAACCCCTTCCAAACCCTGGACCTGGACGGTGTGGGCCGTCTATTGCGGGTTGCGGTGAAGGAAGGCCGGGCCGCGCGACCGGGTATGAGCATCGGCATTTGCGGCGAGCACGGTGGCGACCCCCGCACCATCCGCTTTTGCCATGACATCGGCCTGGATTATGTGAGTTGTTCGCCTTTGCGGGTGCCCGTGGCCCGCATGGCCGCGGCCCATGCGGTGTTGGAGAGCGTTTGAGCGTACCGCCGACGGGGCGGGGTGGCCCACCGGGCCGCCCCGCTCTTGGGTTTTTGAGGTGGACGGGACCGCCTCGAAAGGGGTGCATGTAAATGTTACCGAAGAAGAAAAAGAGATAATGATGCAAGTGGCGAAGCCACTTGCATCATTATCTCTTCTTTATTCCCGCGGCCCCGGGTCTGCTCAGGCCCTTGCAAAATGGCGGGGCGGTCGGCGGCCATCCGCCTTTGCCATCTCCGGCAACTTTTGAGCGCGCCCCTCGAAAGGCGCCGCTTCGGGAGGGTGCATCCAAAGGTGCGTCGTGGTGACTAAGGTAAGGAGACGCCTTCTCACGCTCCCGCAGCGGTCACCATCATGGGCACGGCTCCAGGCTTCGCAAGTAGTTGATGACGTGCCAGATGTCCTCCTCGCTGAGGGCTTCCCCAAAGGGGGGCATGGCCGTACCCCACTGGACTCCACCGTCATGGATGCGCCAGAAGAGATACGCATCGCTCAAGCGGCACGAGGTATGGGCCACTGGCGCTGGCGGCGGATCCAGGGATTCGGCCACCGGTCCGTCGCCCATGCCCGTTTCGCCGTGGCAGGAGGCGCATTGGGCTTCATAAATGGCCTGGCCCCTGGCCAGGGAATCGGCTTCGGCGGGTATAGGGTTTTCCTTTCCGGCGAAATCTTCAGGGATGGTTTGTTGGTGGAACTGACGCCATGGATTGTCCCGTCCCGCTACGGCGGGTGGTTCACCGCTGTGTTTGCCCGGACCATGACCGTGGCCGGGGGCCTCTTTGCCCCTTGGACCCTGGGGCTCGTGTTCACACGGCTGGCCCTCTGCCTGTGCCATGGGCCCCTGGGGCCCCGTTCCCGGCTGGGGACGCGCGGGATTGGGCATCGTCGTGGAAGTGACTTCGGCGTTTGGATTTGCAGAGGGGATCGATGTTTCCATCTGGGGCACCGAGGGCGTGCCTCCCTCCTCAGGAAGAGCGGTTGATGGCGTGCATGCCGTCAGAACCAGAATACCCAACACAACCATCAACAGGTATCGAGCCTTTCGTAACATGGTTGACCTCCGAGGTTTCAGGATTCAGGATTTCACAATCCTATGCTATTCCCACTGTATGGAGAAAATGTGGCGGGAATGTGGAGAATTTGTGGAGATGCTTTGAGAAGCAATTTCAGGAGAAAGATAGCAGCCAAGTTCGTGGTAGAATACCACCAATAGTGGTGATTTCACCACTATTGGTGGTATAAGGGGGACGTGTTTCTGCTGGAATACTTGTTTGGCTCGAAACATGCTGAGTATGTTTTGATGTTTTTGGTGGTCCGAAGCGAGGGTTACGCTTCGGAAATTGCTTTTTTGATCCTGGACCTCCGAACCGAACTGAGAAGCAAACAGCGATTGCGGTAACAACAATACCGCAGCCGAGGAAAATGTAGTAAGATGAAAGCACCGCCCAGGTAATACCCAGGGGCGGGAGTTTCTCACCGAAACGGGCGCACACGCTTTGGAAGAACGAACATGCATCCCATCGAACAGGCCCGGTATCGTTTGCGTTTCCTCTTTCTCCTCATCATCGTGGCCACTATTCCTTGCTATTGCATCGGCTGTTGGGCCGTGGCGCGCGCGCCGCGGCAGGAACGGCCCACGCCGACCCTGCCCGGCCCTTCCCCCACCTGGACCCGGACCGCGACCTCCACGCCGGTGTGGTGGTTGCTCACC
>JALWJZ010000011.1 GCA_026996855.1 Anaerolineales bacterium | reverse complement strand
GCGGTAGGCTGCGGTGGCACAGGCACACCGGGGTGCCAGGCAGCCAACAGGGTGTAATAGGTCTTCCCCGTGCTGGAAGTGGCACATCCTGCCCCTACGTGGCGCAAACGAGTGCTGGTCATGGTCTGGTAGTGGATGGGCGAGGGAATCCACAAATCCATGGCGCCCTGAGGGGGCATGTCGTACCCCCAGGCGATGTTTTCCGAAGCCAGGATGTGCCCTCCACCACCGTAGCCCGCGGCCCGAAGCCGGTCCTTGGGCCGGCTACCCCCGGGTCCGATGTGGGTCAAGGTATCGATTTCCGCCTGGTAGTTGCTGTGCCCCTGGGCCACGGACATGACGATAGGATGGATTTCATACGGGGCCAGGCCCAGATTCTGGCGCAAATTGTTCACCAATTGGATGAGGGTCGAAGCCCGACCGGGACAGGTGTCCACGGCCTGCGCCCGGGGCAGGGGTCGTAAGGCCAGGGCCAACCCCACACCCAACACCAACAGCGCCACACCGGCGCGCCTGAACATGAGCCATGCCTCCTCGGAGCGCTCCGGGGAATATCCGCGTCAATCTCCGACCGCGACGGGCTGTACCCCCCGTGGCTCCCGAACCCGCACCGTACGGGGTTGAGGCTGGGGCCACAGGGCCACCAGGGTGCCCAAAGCGAACACCCAGCCGCCCAGCCAAAGCCAACGCACCAGGGGGTTGTAGTAGAACTTGAAGGTCGCCCCTTCGGTGGTGATGGGCCGCCACCCCACCAGAATGACGTACAGGTCTTCTTCCCAGGTGCTGTACACACCGGGAATGGTCATGGGCTGCTCTTCCAGGATGTAGAAATCCTGGCGGGGGAAAATTTCCCCTACGAATTGGCCGTCCCGGTACACCCCCAGCACGGCTCGGGCCACCTGACGACCGTCATGGGTGTTGAATACCTGCAGCCCGCGGTATTCCACCGTGTACTCCTTCACCTGAAGGCGCTGGTTGAGGGCCAGGGTGCGCTGGGTTTCATACTGGAAGAACTCGATACCGATGATGCCCAGGGCCATGACCACCACACCCAAATGGATGATGTAGCCGCCGTACCGCCGCGGGTTGCGGCTGAGCAGGCGGTACACCGTGATGGGCCAGGGTTCTCGCAGGGCTTTGCGTCGGGCGCGGGCATCCCGGACGAATTCCAACAGGGTCACGGAACCGGTGAACGTAATCAGGGCAAAGCCCAACAAAGCGCCCCAGGAACGCATCCCCTGGAAAACCAGCACGAGCACCACCAGCAGGGCCAGGCCCGCCGGCAGGGCCAGCAGACGGCCCAAGCGCTCCCATCGGGTGCGGCCCCATCCCGCCAGGGGGCCGACGCCCATCAGGAGCAAAAGCGCGGCGAACAGGGGTCCGGTGGCCCGCTCGTAGTAGGGCGGGCCCATGGTCACCTTTTCCCCTACGAACAACTCAGAAAGCAAGGGGTAAATGACGCCCCAAAAGGAAACGGCCAGGATGCTCAGGAACAGCACGTTCACGTACAGGAACATGGCCTCCCGGGAAAGCAGGGATTGAATGGGACGCACGCTGCGCAGGTCGTTCCAGCGGCGAAGCAGCAACCAGGTGGAGGCCAAAAAGGTGACGCCGATGTAGATGAAAAAGGCCGGGCCGATGGCGCTTTGGGCGAAGGAGTGCACCGAAGAAAGCACGCCCGACCGGGTGAGGAAGGTGGCAAAGACCACCAGGCTGTAAGTGAGGATGATGAGGGCCATGTTCCAGTGCTTGAGCATCCCCCGCCGCTCTTGAATCATCACCGAATGGAGAAACGCGGTGCCCGTGAGCCAGGGCATGAAGGAGGCGATTTCCACCGGGTCCCAACCCCAGTAACCGCCCCAACCCAACACATCATAAGCCCACCGGGAACCCAACAACTGCCCGATGGACAGGAAGAACCAGGCCACCAAGGTCCAGCGGCGGGTGAGGCGAATCCAGCGGGCGTCGGTGCGCCGGGTCATCAGCGCGGCCATGGCGAAGGCGTAGGGAATGACGAAGCCCACGAAGCCCAGGTACAAAGCAGGGGGATGGAGAATCATGCCGGGGTGGCGCAGCAATGGGTTCAGGCCCCGCCCTTCCCGGGGGTAGAACAATTCGGCACCCCGCGGCGGGAACAGCGCCTCGACCACATCGCCCGTGGGGGTGAGCCATAGACGGCGGAAGGGGTTTTCCAGCACCACCACCAGGAAGAGGAAAAAGGCCAGGGTGAGGCCGGTTACCAGCACCACCCAGGGGAGAAATTCCCGGTCGCGCGTCCAATCCCGCCAGGCCACGGTGGTGGCGTACAGGGCCATGAGCCACGCCCAGAAGAGCAGGGAACCGGCCTGTCCACCCCAAAGGGCGGTCAGCCGCAGGTACATGGGCATGGGGCTGTTGGTGACGGAGTGCACATAGGCCACTTCGAAGTGCAGATTGGCCAGCAGGTAAAGCAGGCTCAACGTGGCCAGGGTCAACAGGAAGAAAATCAGGCCCAGGGCGTTGCGGGCGCTGAGCACCCAGGCGATTCGCCGTTTCCATCCGCCCCAAAAGGCGGCCAGGGACGCATAGATGGCCAGGAACCATCCCAAAGCAATCGATGCCGCACCCAAGTTGACCAACCACCAACCAATCATGGCAGACCTCCAAGAGAAGGTGACCTCATTGTACCCAAATTCCCGTTGGGATGGTTGACCGAAATCCAACGCAGGAACGCACTCCTGCAAGGTGGACCACGGGAGGGTTTTGAGGCTTGGTATACTTTCCGCCGGAGAACCACCGATTTCGGATGTTGAGTTTGCCAGACGCCCAGGAGAGCGGAGACCCGTGCGGCCCACCCTTTCCATGGAGGACTATCTCAAGGCCCTGTACGCCCTGGAAGAGGCCGGTCAGCGGGGGAGCACTTCGGCCCTGGCCCGGCGGTTGGGCGTGGCACCGGCTTCGGTCACGGAAATGCTCAAACGCCTGGACGCAGCTGGCTTGGTGCACTACCAGCCGCGACGTGGCGCTTCCCTGACGCCGAAAGGCCGACGTGTGGCCCTGCAAATCATTCGGAAACACCGTTTGTTGGAACGTTTTCTGCACGACGTCCTGGGCTTCTCCTGGGATCAGGTGCATCTGGAAGCCGAGCGTCTGGAACATGCGGTTTCCGACGAATTCATCCGCCGTTTGGCCACATGGCTGGGCGAACCGGCATACGACCCTCACGGACATCCCATTCCCGGCCCCAATCTGGAACCGCCTCAACCCCGGGGGGTACCGTTGGACCATGTACCGGCTGGACAAAGGGTTCGGGTGGTGCAAGTCTCGGACCGGGACCCGGCCGCCCTGCGCCGTCTGGCCGACCTGGGCTTGCGTCCTGGCCAAGAGGTCGTGGTTCGGAAACGCACGCCTTTCGACGGTCTACTCCACCTGGAACTGCTCCCCCAGGGGGAACAGGTGGTCTTGGGGCCTGTGCTGGCCCACAGCGTGTGGGTGGAAGAAAACGCCTGACCGGAAACGATTTTACGAAATGCCGGCGCATTAGGCGAAGTGTATTGACAAAGGGCTTCCTCGTGGGCTATGCTAAGGGTGCCCGAACATGAAACACACCCGACCCACCCGGGGAGCCCGGTAACACCGGGCTGAGAGGAGGGCTGGAAGCCCTCGACCCGTGGAACCTGATCCGGGTAATACCGGCGGAGGGAAGGTGGGTCGGCGGCCAAGCCTTCGCTCCCTCCGTCGGTAGGACGGAGGGTTTTTTCATGCAGGTGGCGCTTTTTGCCAACGGCTTGTGTTCCGACCTGGACCTGAACCGCGCCCGGAGCCTGACCCCTGAGCGCATCATCGCGGTGGACGGCGGCCTGCGCTGGATCGAAGCTTTGGGTTGGCGGCCCCACGTGTTCATCGGCGACGAAGATTCCACACCCCCGGAAAAGACCGCGACCCTGGAAGCAGCGGGCATCCAGGTACTGCGGTTTTCCCCCGACAAGGACGAAACCGACCTGGAATTGGCCCTTTTCCACGCGGTGGAAACGGGCGCGCAGGTGTTGCACCTGTTCGCGGCTCTGGGTGGCCGTTGGGACCAAAGCCTGGCCAACCTGCTCCTGGTCTTGCATCCGCGCCTGCGGGGCCGCCAGGTGTACTTCTACGCCGATGGTCAGGTGTTGTTCCCCGTTTACCACCGGGCCGTGGTGCGAGGACGTCCCGGCGATACGGTTTCCTTTCTACCCCTGGGCGGTGTGGCGCAAGGTGTGAGCCTGGAAGGTTTTCGATACCCCTTGAAGAAGGGCACACTGACGCCGGGCAGCACCCTGGGTGTCAGCAACGTCCTGGTTCGTCCCGAGGCCCTGGTAACGGTGGAGGAAGGCATCCTGCTGGGAATATGGATTCCCCAAGAGGTTCAGGCATCCGTTGAACGCGACAAAAACCTTTTGGCCAAAGGAGGTTGAGCCATGCCCGAACGCGATGTGGGTCGCGTCGTCGGTTACGCCCTGGGAACGGGGCTGTTTGCCCTGCTGGTCTACTACGTAGCCGCCGTGGTGCGGGGTCCTGAAGTCGAGTACATCTCCTGGAACCCCGTCCATGCCGCGGTGTTGACCGTGTTGGGCCTGGCCGCGGGCGCGGCATGGGGTTCCCGCCGTGCGCTGGAAGGCTGGCGCACGGTGGAGGTGGTGCTGGTGGCCAACCTGGCCCTGGTGTTCGGTTTGCTCTTCCTGGGTTGGGCTGTGGTATGGGACCTGGCCAAACCCTTGAACGCCATCCTGCCCGGTCTGCGCGACGCGGTTTACGGTTTCTGGTTCATCGCTGCGGTGCTGGGTGCGTACATCGTGCGCAAGCCCGGCGCGGCCATCGCCACCGAAACCCTGGCCGCGGCCGCGGAGTTCCTGGCCGGGGGCGAGTGGGGCCTTACCTTGTTGCTTTCGGGTTTGGTGCAGGGCGGCATGGCAGAACTGGTCTTCGCCCTCACCGGTTATCGCCGGTTTGATTTGCCCACCCTCATGGCTGCGGGCGCGGCCGCAGGCGTGGGCAGCCTGGTGGTGGATTACCTCTTCTGGTATTCGGACAAAGCCCCGTGGGTACTGGGCCTGATGCTGGTGTTCCGCATCCTCTCCGGTGCCATCCTGGGTGGATGGCTGGCCAAGGTCATCGGCGACGCGTTGCATCGAGCCGGCGCGCTGGGCGCCTTTGCCATCGCTCAGGAGGAATGAAAGGGAAAGGAGCGGCCGTGTCAGGGCCGCTCCTTTCCCATATGGTGGGCGAACCCGAAGTTTTACGGCGTTGGACCAAAGAACACCAGCCACCAAACCTGCCAGGGACGTAAATGTTCCCACGAAGCGGCGACAGGATGTTCCCAAGGGGGTTCCAAATCTTGCGAGGGCGGAACCCGCACAGGCATTTCCCTGGGAAGCACCCGGCCCTGGCGTTCCCGCAATTCCCGCTCCAATTCATGGGGTGCGGGGGTGGCCGTGAGTTGCGCAGCCAGGGCATCGCGCGTGGCCTCGAGGATGGCATGTTGGGTGGCCACCACCCGGTACACTCGCTCCAGCCGTTGTACCCGGTACATGTAACGGGTGAGGGAAAACAGAGTCAACACGGCCAGAGCGAGGAAGAAAAGCCACAACCAGGCTGCGAACCGCTTCCCTTGCCGGTTCATTTGAGAGTATCTCCCGGGGGACTGGGTTGTCCGGTCTGACCCAACTCTTTGGAACGCAAGTAAGCAGCCCACACGGCCCGCGAAATGGCCGTGCGGAAGCCGGCTTTGTCCAGGTAGTACAGCGCGGCGGCCGTGGTCCCGGCCGGCGAGGTCACCTGGTTCCGCAGGTGGGCCAGGTGTACCTTCCCCAACACCCGCTTGTAGTACGCGGCCGAACCCAGCACGGTTTGAACCACCAACCGTTCCGCGATGCGCCGGGGAAAGCCCAGATGCACTCCGGCGTCAATCAAGGCTTCCATGAAAAGGAAAACGTAAGCCGGGCCGGTTCCCGAAAGCGCGGTGGCCATGTCCAGATAGTCTTCGTCCTGCATGAAGATTTCTTCGCCCAAGGCCTGCAAAATTTCCCGGGCCAAAGCCTTTTGCTCCTCGGTAACCGTGGGCGAAGCCGTCCACACCGTAATACCCTGCCCAATCTGGCCGGGCGTGTTGGGCATGGCCCGCACGATGGCATCGTGGCCCAGCCCTGCGGCCAGGCGGGCAATGGGTACACCAGCCACGATGGAAAGCACCAAACTCTTCGGGGGGATGTTGCCCTGGAGTTCGTCCATCACCTTCCCCAGCAGGGTTTGGGGCTTGACGGAGAGCACGACCACGTCGCCCTGCTGGGCCGCGACCACGTTGTCCACCAGGGGTGTGACGCCGTAACGTTCGCTCAGTTCCCGCACCCGCTCTTCGCGCGGGCCGGATACAATGATGTTCTCGGGCAGCGCGGTTTTCTGGTGCAGCAGGCCACGAATCATGGCCTCGGCCATGACCCCCGGACCGATAAAGACGATGCGTTTGTTGGGTTCCATGCGACACCTCCCTCCGGTAGGGTTGGCAACACCCCTGCTACGAACCCCAAACCGCGGGAACCAGCCCATCCATCGCCAACGGCTCGGTGTCCCTGGCAGGGGTTATCAGGGAGCAATCATATCACGAAATGCGTCAAACCGACCGCACAAGCCCCACGTCGCGTTGCTTGCACGCAGAATTCGCATTTCCGGGCTGAAGGTGTATAAACGATGCCGAGCCTCCGGTCAGGCGTTTTGCATGTTCGAACAAAGACGCACACAGAGCCACGGAGAACACGGAGTATCCGCTGGAGACGGCCAACATTTCCTTGTGTGTTCTCTGTGCCTCCGTGAGAAAATGCGAAGGTTTTTGCCACTTTTGTTGGAATTTGAAAAACGCGTGGCCTTCGGTCGTGTCCCGTTGAGCGGTTCGTATGGATTTGTTATCCTGGAAAAGCCTTCCATCACTCGAAGAAAAGGAGAAAGCCATGACCTATCCCGAAATTGCCCTGATGATTGAAGGCCAGAACGGCCTGAATTGGTCGCGATGGCAGCGCATCCTCCACGCCGCGGAGGCCCTGGGCTTCGCGGGGGTGTTTCGTTCGGACCATTTCACCAATGCCCGCCCGCCGGAGCGGGATTCCCTGGAATTGTGGGTTTCCCTGACGTATGCCGCGAGCCATACCCGCCGTTTGGAATTCGGCCCCCTGGTGACGCCCATGAGTTTTCGGCATCCGGTCCACACCGCGCGTATGGCCAAGGACGTGGACGCTCTTTCGGGTGGACGCCTGGTACTGGGGGTAGGCGCCGGCTGGCAGGAGCGGGAACATCGGATGTTCGGCTTCCCTCTGGGATCCATGCGGGAACGCTTCCAACGGTTGGCCGAAGGGCTGGAGGTCATCACCCGCCTGTTGCGCAGCCCCGAGCCCGTCACCTTTCACGGCCGGTACTTCCACCTGGAAAACGCGGTTTTGCTGCCTCCTCCGGCCTTCCCAGGTCGGCCGCCCCTGTTGGTGGGGGGCAACGGTCTGCGCCGTATCCTACCCCTGGTGGCCCGCTACGCGGATGAGTGGAACGGTCTGTTTTTGACCCCCGAACGCTTTGCCGAACGAAACGCGCAACTGAATATGTTGTTGGAAAAGGCAGGGCGTCCGCCCCACGCCGTCCGCCGCTCCCTTATGACGGGCTTGATTTTCGCACCCAACGAAAAAGAACTGAAACGCAAACTGGAAGGCCGCCCGCCGGTGGAAGACCTGCGACAGCGGGGTGTACTGGTGGGCACACCAGAACAGGTGCGGGAACAAATCGCGGCCCTGGGCCGGGCCGGGGTCCAGCGCCTCATGCTCCAATGGCTGGATTTGGACGATTTGGACGGCCTGGCCGCCCTGGCCGAGGCCGTGCTGCCCAAGGAATAGGCACGATTCGCCCACAAGGAAAGCGCACCGCCGGGATGAGCGTCTTCAAGCCTCGCGCGCCTTCCGAGCTGAGCAGGAACGGTAGGTTGCACTTTTGGTCCATTGCTGTGCTCGTTCTTGGGGCTTTGGTCCTCGCCGGAACGATAGGGACGCCCACGGGTTCCCCCTCCTCTGACAACACGGAGAACCCGTGGGTTCCCCCTCCCAGGGCAATGCCTTTGCGCCGCCCTCTCCTGGGCCAGGGTGAGGAAGAACCACCGCCGCAGCCTTTTCGCGCGGCCTCGGGGTGGGAGTTGCTGGTGTATCCCGTGGGCCCCTGGTACGTGGGCGACTTGCTGGGCTGGGACGTACGGCCGCCGCAGGCCGAAGGCTACCTGGGCCAGAGCGTAACGGTACACGTGGACCCACCCCACGGCCCCTCCTGGGAAGGTACCATCCGGCCCCACGGGTTCGAACGCATCCCATCGGCTTCCTTCTTCTGGGTGTGGGATACCACTTCGGAACGGCCCGGCCTGCATCGCCTGGAAGTGCGGTATCAAAATCGCACCGTGCTCGAGTTCCCCCTGATTTTGCTCCCGGCCGCATCGCGCCCCGAATCCGAGGCCCGTATACAATGGGCCCAGATGGAAACGCCCTGCTGTTCCATCACTTACTTCACCCATACGGAAACGGAGCGGGACCTCACCTACCTGCACCTGAGCACGGACCTGGCCGAGCGGGAAATCTCCCGAAAGACGGGAATGGACCCCGAGGGCAAACCCTCCATCGTTTTCATGCCTCGCTTGTGGGGGCAAGGCGGGTTCATGTCCGGGGAGATGTGGGTTTCCTATCGAGACCGGGGGCCTTTGAAGGATCCCGTCATCCAAATTGTGCGCCATGAAATGGTGCATTGGATGGAACGCAACACGCTGAAAAACTGGCGCCCTTCCATGCTGGTGGAAGGCATGGCCGTGTACCTGAGCGGCGGGCATTTTCGGCCCCGGGAGCCGCTGCTGGAGCGGGCCCACGCTCTGATGCAACTGGACATGTACCTCCCTTTACCGACCCTGGCCCACAATTTTTATCTGCACCAACACGAGGCCGCTTACATGCAGGCCGCGGCTCTGGTGGCCTACATGGTGGAACGCTGGGGCTGGGCAGAAGTCTGGGATTTTTACACGACTTTGGAAGCACCCAAGGAAGGCGAAACCCAACCGCAGGCTCTGAGCCGCCAATTGCAAGCCCGTTTTGGCCTGACCCTGGAGGAGTTGGACGAGGACTTTCGGATGTTTTTGGGAAGCGCGCATGTGGCCGCACCCTTGCAGGTGGAAGACGTGCGCCTCACCCTGGCCCTGTACGACAGCCTTCGGGCGTATCAGAAAACCCTGGACCCCTGGGCTTACTTCGGCACGGCCTGGATACCATGGCGCGAGCGTTTGGAACCCCCCGGTGCGGTGGCCCCTGTGGTTCGTTCGCCCAACACGCTGCTTCACCAGGTGGCGGAATTGCTCTTGCAACAGGCCAGTTTGGCATGGCTTGCAGGGGAACATCGGTGGGCGGAAACCTATTTGAACGACCTGAACACATTGGTGCAGGCCGTTCGGGCCAAGGAGGCCATCCCATGGGGAACGCTACCCCAAGCCGATAGCATACGAGCCTGGGTGGCCTGGGCCCAATCTTGCAGGGGTGAAATTCAGGTACTGGACCTGCACGGAGGGCAGCCCCTGGCCCTGGTAACCTCGCCCCAAAGCCGTCCCCACCTGGAAATCTGGCTTTTACCCACGGAAGGAAAGGGCTTTCGTTGTCCGTCCTCGACGACCGTCGCCTACCCCGGACCGTGGTTACCTCGATGGCGGCCCGCTTCTTTGTGGAAAGGCAGGGAATGATGGTATAATCTACACGAATTCCAACGGCCTTCCGGAGGCGAAGATGTCCCAAGTACAAGAATTATTGGAAAGTGTGGAATTTCGTGAGTTGCTGCAAAACCTGGTGGCAGAGACGGTAGCCCGTTTCGTGCAGGTGAACGAACAACGGGCCCGGGAACTGGCGTTGATGGAGCGGGTCGTACGGGTGGAAGAGGAGCTAAAGGCGCTTCGGGAAATCGAGTTGGCCCGCTTCGAGGCCATGGAGAAGCGCTTCGAGGCCCTGCAACGGGAGATGAATGCCCGCTTCGAGGCCATGGACAAGCGCTTTGAAGCCATGGAGAAGCGCTTCGAGGCCCTGCAACGGGAGATGAATGCCCGCTTCGAGGCCATGGACAAGCGCTTTGAAGCCGTGGAGCGGCGGCTCACCTTCACCCAATGGATGATGGGGGTAGGGTTCACCTTTATCGCTTTCCTCATCACCCTGGCCCAGTTTCTCTTGCGATAAAGGGGAGGTGAAGGGACAGCAAGGTGGAGGGGCGGGTGATGAGGCTTGAGGGATGGCGTCGGTGGCCCTGGGGGGCATAGGCTGGACGGCACGAAGGTTCTGGCGTTTCGGGGTTTTGCATGGCTCGGTTGCAGAGGGTCAACCATCGTTTTCGTAGAAGACGATGGTGCCATCCTCTTTGAAGCGTTCGATGCGCACCAGTGAAACGATGGGCACTCCCAGGTACTGCAGGTTTTCCCGGCCTTTTTGGAAGACCTTTTCGATGAGCGCACCCACACCCACCACCCGGCCGCCTGCGAGGTGCGTCAGTTGCGCCAGGGCCTGGATGGTCTTCCCCGAGGCCAGAAAGTCGTCAATGATGAGCACCCGGTCCTCCGGCCCAATCCATTCCGGGGAAAGCCACAGTTCCACCTCGCCGCCCTTGGTGGGCGAAGGCACCCGAACGTGGTACGAGTTTTCCGGCAGCGTAATGGGACGGTGCTTCCGGGCGAACACCAGAGGCACCCCCAAATGGTAGGCCGCGGCCAGCGCCGGTGCGATGCCAGAAATTTCGGCGGTGAGCACTTTGGTGGGACGGGTATATCCCAAACGCTGAGCAAACACGCGGCCACAAGCCATCATCAAGGCCGGGTCCACCTGGTGGTTGAGAAAAGCATCGACCTTGAGGATACCCCGGCCCAAATAGCGACCCTCTTGCAAAATGCGTCTCTTCAACTCCTCCATCGCCAGCCCTCATGTGGGATGAAGATACACGGGGTTGCTGAAAATCCACCCCCGCCAACGCCCCCAGGCCCACAGATAAACTTCAACCCGATAGACCCCTGGACGATGGACGGGCACCTGCAAACGCCGGGCTTTCTGCCACGATTGTACAACAGTTCCGTCGTGTATCAGAGTCACCCGCGCGGGACGCGGCACCCGAATGTGCAGGGTAACCTCCCCTTTCAGGGGGAAAGGCGCACCCATATGGCCCACACCGGCCCGGCCCTCTACCCAGAACCGAAAACCTTCGGTGGCTGCGGGCAGGTCGTAACCCACGAAAGCCCGACCCTGAGCCAACGCCCGGTAGAGAAGCGCCCGGTCGTGGTCGAAATCCCCTCGCAGCGGCTCGGACAGCAGGATGTGGGTATTGATGGCCCGAAAGTGCCATTCGTAGGGAAACAGGGTGCGCCGAAGCGGCCCCAATCGAGCGGGCAGGGCGTGGGCGTCCGAGCCACCAATGGCCGTGACCCGCAACCCGCGTTGCAGCAACCGGTCCCAAAGGCGCAACGTATCGACGAAAGGGCCGCGCGCCACCCGATGAAAGGCGAAAGCGTAAAAGAGCGCATGAACAGGCGTCGGTATCCGCATCTTGAATTCGCTCATGGCGTTCCACAGTTCGATACCGTGGAAACCGCGGATATCCCAGTCACGCCAGGAGAAATCCCCCTCGCCAGCGTAGGGCACCGCCACGTCAATGGGGTGGGCGATGAAGGCCAAACCCCCGTGGTCCACCACGCCATTGATGAGCCGCTGGGGGTGGCCTTCGGCCAGGGAAGACAAATCCTGCCGGATGCCCAAAGCCAAAAGGTGGTTTTTGCCCTTCAACAAGGTGCGGTCGTGGATTTCTTCCCCCACCAGGAGCAAAACCCGGTGCTGGCCCACCGAATGGTAACCGGCCAGACCTTCGGGGCGCACGTTGTGGTCGGTGATTTCCACCGCGTGCAGGCCGGCCCGGGCCGCGGCATGCAACACGTCGCGATACGTACCGTGACCGTCGGAAAAGCGGGTGTGCACATGGGGGTGATAGCGAACTTCGTACCCAAGCATGGGGTCGGGAGGGGAAGACAACTCGTAGGGTTGCATGTGGAATGGCCTTTCATGGGTTACAGAAACGTCCCTCGCCCCTGGCCGGACGGAAAAGAGGTGCGAGCAAAAGAAAAACGGCGCAACATGCGCCGACCCAAGAGCCTTTGGCGACGTAGCCCTAAAAAGAAAGGGCCAAAACGCAGGCCCTGAAAGGCGGCGGCGGGATTCGAACCCGCGCATCAGGGCTTTGCAGGCCCCTGCCTTACCACTTGGCTACGCCGCCGATTGAAAAGGAGCGGGCGACGGGACTTGAACCCGCGACCTCCGCCATGGCAGGGCGGCGCTCTACCAACTGAGCTACGCCCGCTCGCACCGCTTATTGTACTTGCCCCCCTGGGCCTTGTCAACTTCGTGAAAAGTCGCCGGAAACTTCAAAGGCGGTCGGCCGCCGACCGACCGCCGTATTGTGTTATCCTTAAGACCGACTAAATTTGTACAGGTCGTTCAAAGGGAATCCCTTCGGAGGCAGCGCGGGCTGTCTCGGGGGAACTCTCTTTGCCCAAGGGTCGACGCGCAACAGCCGCGGCTGGAGGTGCATGACCATGAGCGAACCTTCCTTGCCTCACCAAGACCCCGCGCTGCGGCCTTTGGAGCGGGCCACGTTGCTCCTGGAAGCCCCCCTATTTCGCTGGATTCGAGAACCCTGGCTGTTCCTTTTCTACCATTCGGGAACCCTGGCTTTCTGGACCCTGGTGCTACTGGGGATTACGGGTCTGTACGTGACTTTGTTCTATCATTTCGGCTTCACGGATTCGTATACGGCCATTCAGGCCATGGATAGCAACGTGGTCAGCCGCATCATGCGGAGCGCGCACCGCTACCTGGGCGACCTCTTCCTCTTGTTCGCGCTGCTCCATGCCTGGCGCATGTTCGTGCAAAATCGCTTCCGAGGGCCGCGCTGGCTGGGTTGGGTGGCCGGCGTAGGCCTTTTGGTGTTGACCTGGATCATTGGGGTGACGGGCTTCTGGATGCTGGCCGACGTGCAGGCCCAATGGTTGCACGCCTGGCTTATGCAAATGCTCATGGCGATGCAATCGTACGGGGTTATCCTTGCGGTGCTCCTACCCGGCCCCAACAACCCCGGCTGGATATACATGGTGGCCCTGTTCTTCGTTCACGTGGGCCTGACCATCTTGCTGGGACTGGTGTATTGGTGGCACATCAAACACCTCAACCGCCCTCGCTGGCTCCCCATCCAACCCCTCATGGTACTCGTTCTGGTAGGCATGGTGTTGCTGTCCCTGGCCTGGCCGGTAGCACAACAACCCTCATGGGATTTCACCCGTTGGCCGGACCACGCCTTCCTCAACACCCTCTACCTCCTGCTTCTGCCCGATGCTCTGGAAGGGGGCTGGTGGGCTCCCATCAGCGTGGTTGTGTTGCTGGTGCTTATGGCTCTGCCCTGGTGGTGGCGTTTCCGGTCGGTGGCGGAACCCGTGGTTTTGAAGGAAGCGGCTTGTATCGGCTGCACCTTGTGCGCGCAGGATTGTCCTTACCAGGCTCTGGAAATGGTGCCTCGGGAAGGTCCCGGCCCCAAATGGGTGGCCCGGCTGCACGAAGACCGCTGCGTGGGGTGCGGGGTGTGCGTGGGCAGTTGCCCCACCGACGCCTTGCATTTGCCGCATCCTGCGGGCACGCCCGAAGCCCTGCGGGAGCGCATTCGGCGCGCGGCTCAAAGGGAAAACGGCGGCCCCGGGCCACGGGTGGTTTTCACTTGTTACCGGCACCTGGCCTACAACGCTGAAACCGTGGCCCAATTGACCCAAGAAGAAAAGGCCGCCGACCCGGCCGTGCGGGTCATCGGGGTGCCTTGTGTCGGCGTGTTGCATCCCGACGTGCTGGCCCTGGCCTGGGAAGCCGGCGCGAGCCACGTGCAGGTGGTGGGCTGCCCGCCCGAAGACTGTCCCGAGCGCTACGGCAACACCTGGCTGGAAGGCCGGCTCACCCGCATCCGAAAGCCCTGGCTCCGGGGACGGTGGCAGAACCAGCCCCTGACCCTGCACTGGGTCCCTCCCACCGAATTCCGCGAAGTGGTGCAAAACCCCGCAAGTCCTTCGGTACCGGCGCATCCGCAACGGTTACCGGAGGAATGGCCCCGCTGGCTACGTCATCCCGCCTGGTGGAAAACGGCCTTGCTCCTGGCCGTGGGGCTGGCCTTCGTCGCCTTCATCAACTTGCGCCCCTATGCAGGGCCTACCTGGGCACAAAAGGCCACGGTGGATTTCATCGTAGAGCATTTTTTGGGGAACCCTTTGCACCCGGCCCAAGCAGCGGAACCGGCCTCCGACGGCCCGTGGGGTTTGCACGTGTGGGTGGATGAGCGGTCCGCGGGCTTCTGGCCGGTGAAGCCACAGGAAGGAAAGGTGACCCTCTTCGCCCGCGTGCAAGTGGAACCAGGCACCCATCACCTGACCGCGCGGCTGGATTTGCCCGGCGAAGCCTGGCAATTGCTGGACGTCTCGGACGACTGGGAAGCGCGCCGCATCTACACCTTTCCATTCCATACCTTGCGGGAACACGGCGACCCGGTGCGGGGCGAGGCCCTGTTCTTCGAGCAACTTCCGGGGGAAAACACCGGCTGCCGCCTGTGCCACTCCCTGGAACCGGGCGTGCGCCTGGTGGGCCCCTCGCTGGCCAACATTGGGAACGAAGCGGCCACCCGCGTGCCCGGCATGAGCGCGGAAGAATACATTCGGGAATCCATCGTAAACCCCGATGCCTACGTGGTGCCGGGGTATCCCCCAGGGCAAATGCCGCCCAATTATCGCGAATTCCTGAGCGAGGAAGACATTCAAGACCTGGTGGCCTTTTTGCTCACCCTGAAGACGGGTGAAGCCTCGCCCACTCCAACGGCCACACCAACACCTTGACGACATCAAAAAGCGGGGCGCCCATGAGCACCCCGCTTGCTTGATCGCACGGTTTGGTACTTCCCCCTCATTTTTGCATGTACCATTCCAGCACGTTTTGGAAGCGGTCGCTCAGGTCGTACACCGGACCCAGACGAACCCCGCGCACCTGTTGGTCCACCCCGTAGGTGTACACCGGATAGAAGAGGGGCAGGGCTGGCAACTCCTGAGCAAAAAGGAACTGGAAGTTACGATAGTAGATGCGGCGCTTTTCCAGGTCCGGCGTGACGCGCGCCCGTTCCAGAAAAAGGCTGGCCCGTCGGTTCTTCCACACGCTGTAATTCTGTCCCTCATAAGCCATGGATTCGTGCCAGAAGGGGTACGGGTCGGGGTCGGGCGTGCGGGTGAAATCCAGGACGACCAGCGCGGCCTTGTACTTGCGATTTTCCAGGCGCTCCACCAGGTCCTCGAAATCCATACCCACCAGCGTCACCTCAATACCCAGGCGCTCCCACGCGGCCTCGATGTCCTTGGCCAGGGCATCGTATGGCGGCTTTTCGGGGTAAAAGAGGGAGAAACTCAAAGGCTGTCCGTCCTTGGTGCGCACACCGCCGGATTCGGGCAACAGATAACCGGCTTTCTTCAGAAGACGGAGAGCCTGGTCGGGGGCGTAAGGCACCTGGGGGGTTTTGTCGTAATAGGCCCAGGAATCGGGGAAAATAGGGCCGTGGGCCACGATGGCCTGGCCCTTAAAGTGCTTCTGGATGAGCCGAGGACGGTTCAGGGCCATCAAAAGGGCACGGCGCACCTCCTTTTCGGCAAAGAAGGGAGCTTCGGGATGCTCCAGGTTGAGGTAAATCAGCGTAAGATGGGGGCGCCGTGCGGTGTAAAAGTTCAGGTCCGGCAGGGCAAGGGCCTGGTCCAGAACCTCCAGCGTGACTTCGGAAAGCCCCAGGACCTGGCCTTCCTTGTAAGCCTGCAGCGCTTCGGAGGGTGAGGCGTAGTATCGCAACACGATTTCGTCCAGGTAAGGCCGTCCTTTGTAATACTCCTCAAAGGCCTTGAGGCTCACCCCCTTTATCTCGCCCTCTTCCAGCAGCAAGTGGTCGAACCGGAAGGGGCCACATCCCACCGGATCCAGGTTCATGGGATGGTCGCGCATGTCCTTCACGGACACCTTTTCCCACAAATGCTTGGGAAGCACGCCAAAGGTAAGGTAATCCAGGAAGGGAGCGAAGGGGTGAGGAAGACGAAATTGCAAGGTGTAAGGGTCCAGGACCACCACTTCTACCTGCCGCCACAGCCGACGCCAGGTTTCGGGGATGGGCAAATCCGAGGTCCGCATCCGCTCCACGGTGAAGGCCACATCCTCCGCGGTCACGGGTTCGCCGTCGTGCCAGCGCGCGCCTTCCCTCAGGGCCAGGTTGTACCGAGTGGCATCGGCGGAGACACCCCAGGCCACCACCAGGTCTCCCTGGGGATGCCCACGGCTGTCGAACTCGATGAGGCGGCAATAGACCAGGCGATTCACGTCCCGGTCTGCGGGGTTGAAGGCCTCAAAAAGGGGGTTGAAACGGCCCGGCCGGCCCACCAAAGCCTCGGTGTAAATGCCCCCTTCTTTCACCGGTGCCGGGGTCTCTTCGGGCAGGGCTACCCCGGCGGTGGGCGCCTCGGAACGAAGGCGGACCGCCCAAAGCACCAGCACCAACAAAGCCACCAGCGCGGCCAGGGGCAACAACCAGCGGACCCAACGCCGCGGTCGCTCCGGCCGAGGGGCCGATTCGGGGGAAGTCATGGTTCAACCCACCACCCGGGTGGTCAGGATGACCAGGATGAAGAAGAGCACGCTGAGGGCAATGGTGACTTGGAACAGGGTTTTCTCCAGGCCACGGCGGGCCGTGACGAAACCGCCGAAATCCTGCCCCGTCAGGCCGCCCAAGCCGGCGCCCTTGCTTTGCAGAATCACGCTCACGATAAGGGCCAGGGACAAAATCAGCAACGCCAGAAACAGAAAAGTCTCCATCCTTCACCTCGGTTGAACCGCTGGGGTATGCATAACCGCGTCAGGCCGCCATTATACCCCGAGGGCGGGGGGAAGTAAAGCGCTCAAAATATATCAGACTTCAAGCCGTTCCCGCCCCGGCTTTGAGCACGGGTCTTCAACCCCTGCCCCGTCGCCTGCGCAGCCAGCCCAGCAGGGTCTCGGGTTGCCAGGCATTGACCACCAATTCGGGGGAAAGCCATGCCCGACGGGCCAGCGCCACCCCGAAAACGTGATGGGCAAAATCCGACACATGGTGGGCATCGGTGTTGATGCTCACCAGCGCGCCAGCCTGGGCTGCACGGCGCAAATCTTCCTCACCCAGGTCCAGCCGATAAGGATTGCTGTTGACCTCCAGCGCGGTGTCGTTGGCCAGGGCGGCGCGAATCAACGCGTCCACGTCCAGGGGCAGGCCGGCGCGACGAGGCCACATCTTCCCCCGGGGGTGCCCCACGATGTCCACCAGCGGGTGAGAGGCGGCTCGTACCATACGGGCGGTGGCCGCCTCCGCGTCCTGCTTCAAATTCATGTGGGGTGAAGCTACCACGAGGTCCATCCGTTCCAAGAGTTCGTCGGGAAAGTCCAACGAACCATCGGGGAGGATGTCCACTTCGGCTCCGTGCAGGATGAGCATACGCCCCTGCCATTCGTCCCGTACCCGTTGCACCTCCTGGTGCTGGGCCAGCCAGCGCTGGGGCGAAAGGCCGTTGGCCACCCGCTGGGCCTGGGAATGGTCGGTGATGGCCAGCACCCGCAAGCCTCGCTTCCAGGCCGCGGCCACCAGGTCACGAATGGAGAGGGTGCCATCGCTCCATTGGGTGTGGGTGTGCAGGTCGGCCCGCCACGCCTCCCAGGGCAACAAGGCAGGAAGCGCGTCCCGACGAGCGAGTTCGATTTCCCCTCGATTTTCCCGCAACTCCGGGGGAATCCAGGCCAGGCCCAGGGCTTGGTACACCGCCTCCTCCTCGGCCAAAGGGCCCTCCTCCCCCGCCGGCCCCAGGCCGTGCGGCGTAAGCGACAGCCCCTGTTCCCGGGCCAGGGCCTGCAGCCGTGCCCAGTGCTCGGGACTGCCCGTAGTGGCCACCCACGCGGTGCCAAAGGCCGCGGGCGCCACCACGTGCACCGTCACGGGAAAACCCTCGGCGTCCCGCAGGGTCAGGGTGCTGTTCCCGTGGACTTCCCCTTCTTCCAGCAAAGGATGCCCCAGCAGCGCGGCCAGGAGGTCTTCCCTCGAACCAGTGAAGGCCACCAGCAAATCCAGCCCGGGAAGGTAAGGCACCCAACGCCGCGTCGGCCCGGTGACTTCGGCCCGATGCACCGCAGGGATGTCCTGCAGCCATTCCAGCAGAAAAGCCGCCAGGCTCCAGGCATGGGCCAGGAGGTAATTTTGGGGACGCCGACGGTACTCGGCCAACGCGCGCAGCAGCCGCTCTTCGGTTTTGGCTCCAAACCCGGGAACCTGGCGCACCCGCCCTTCTTTCAGAGCCTGTTCCAGGCTCGACAAATCTCGAATCCCCAGGGTCTTCCAAAGTTTCCGCACCTTGGAAGGGCCAAGGCCGGGCAGTTGTAGCAGTTCCAAAAGGGTAGGCGGCACTTCCTTTTGCAAACGCTCCAAAAAGGGAATGCGACCCGTTTCCAGGAACTGCTCGATTTTTCGAGCCAGCGCGGCCCCAATCCCGGGGATTTCCTGCAAGCGGCCCTCTTCGTAGTAGCGGGTTACAGGTTCGGGGAGGTGGGCCAGGATTTCCGCGGCGCGTCGGTACGCCCGAATTTTGTACGGCTCGTCCCCCCGGATTTCCAGCAAATCCGCGATGCGCTCGAAACGCCGCGCCAGGGCCAGGTTGATGGCATGGGTCATGGTGGAACTCCTTACCATGCAACGGTCTACAATCGGCAGAGGGTTGTCAGCGATGGTCCTGAGGAGGAGGGTCCACAACCACCGCTGGTTCCCGATGTTTCCCCTTTCTGCTCATTTTGCAATTGGCCATCGGTCATTGTACCAGCGGCTGGTATAATCCCTGCATCCTACGGGCCGTTAAGGAAAGTGTCAAACCCGGGGTTCCTTCACGAAGAAGAACACGCTCTGCCCCTTCAACACTCCACAGTGGGAGGAAGCCATGTCCGAATTGCAAGGCAAGGTCGCGGTGGTCACCGGCGCGTCGCGCGGCATCGGCCGGGCCATCGCCCTGGAACTGGCCCGCCAGGGTGCGGCGGTGGTGGTGAATTACCGTTCGGCCGAGCAGGCCGCCCAGGAGGTGGTCCAAGCCATTCATCGGGCCGGAGGGCAGGCTCAGGCCTTTCAGGCCGACGTGAGCCAGGAAGACCAGGCCAAAGCCCTGGTGCAATTCGCGCAAAAGACCTTCGGCGGGATTCACATCCTGGTGAACAATGCGGGCATCACGCGCGACCAGTTGCTTCTCATGATGAAATTCGAAGACTGGGACGCGGTCATCCGCACCAACCTGTACGGCACGTACTTTTGCACCAAGGCCGCGCTACGGCCCATGATGCGCCAGCGTTATGGGCGCATCATCAACATCACTTCCGTGGCCGGGCTGGTGGGCAACCCCGGCCAGACCAACTATTCCGCGTCCAAAGCCGGGCAAATCGGGTTCACCAAGGCCCTGGCCAAAGAAGTGGCCACCCGCAACATTACGGTGAACGCGGTGGCACCTGGCTTCATCGAAACGGACATCTGGGAAGGGGTGCCCGAGGATATGCAACAGCGCATTCTGGACTTGATTCCCATGGGCCGCAAAGGCACCCCGGAAGAGGTGGCTTATGTGGTGGCCTTTTTGGCCTCGGAACGGGCCGGATACATCACCGGCCAGGTCATCGCGGTGGACGGTGGAATGACCTGATGCGTGCGTGCACTTCGTGGACCTGGCGGCGGACCCTTCCGCTGCTGGCCCTTTTCCTGGGCCTGGGCCTCGTGGTCGTGATGTCCCGGCCTTCCCATGCCTGGTTCGCCCATGACCCGGTGCTGTTGCGCTGGGTGCGGGCCGGGCTGGCGCGGGATGGCCTTCGCTGGGCCGTGCACGTGGTCCTGTTCACCGGGGCCACGTGGGCTTTGGGTATGGGCCTGGCCCCCTTGGGGCGCATGGCTCCACTGCTGGCCGCCCTGCTCCTGGCCTTGGTGGCCCTGGGACGGGACGGCGCGCCCATCTTCCAGGGAACCTGGTTGCAATGGTCCGGCCCGGCCGTGGATTTATGGGGGGACATCACGGGCCTGGTATGGGGAGCCGGACTGGCCTGGATTTGGTCGCCTCCGCTGCAAAGACGGGCCTCGCGCATTCCCCGTTTTTGGTTACGGAGCACACTGGCTTCCCTGTGGTGGAGCGCGGTGGTGTTCGGCGTCTTGCTCACCCTCTTTCCGATGGAAGCCTGGGCCTCTCAAAACCCTGAAACCTGGCGATGGTTCCGCTGGATTTTCCAATCCGACTGGGTGCAATGGGCCTTCCACGGAGGCGGTTTCGCCCTGGCCGCATTTACCCTGGGCATGGGCCTGCACCGAAGGTTCCGATGGTGGACGGCGTGGGTGGTGCTCCTGGCAGCCTTGCTGGCGGTGTTGCAGGAAGGCGTGCAGATGCACTTCCTGGGTTTTCGGGGCTGGACGGGCCTGGGACTGGATTTCGTGGCCGATGCCTTGGGAACGGTATTGGGTTTGTTGGGCGTCCGCCTGGCGCGCGGCCTCCTCCCCTCCAAAAACCCTTCTTCCAAGGAGAACCAGTCATGACGCAGACCCCCACGAACTTCAAACCCGGCCGCCATGACCCGCATTTCGATTTTTTGGTTCCCTGGGTATACCGGCTGTTCCATGCCCGCCGCCCGCGTGACCTGCTGCATTTGGTGCAGGTGGCCCCCGGCATGCGCATTCTGGACGTGGGCGGCGGCACCGGGCGCATCGCGCAGCATTTCCCGCGCCACGTTACCTATGTGATCGTGGACCCCTCCCGCAACATGCTGCGGGCCGCGCCGCGGCAGGCTCACTGGTACCGGGTGCAGGGCCGGGCCGAAACCCTGCCCTTCGCCGAGGGCACCTTCCACCGAGTGTTAGTGGTGGATGCCCTGCACCACTTTCAGCATCAAGAACTGGGCTTGAGGGAAATGTGGCGGGTCTTGGCCCCTGGGGGGTGGCTCGTCATCGAAGAACCGGACGTCACCCATCCATTGGGGCGGTGGCTTCCCCTCTTCGAACGCCTGCTCCTCATGCGCAGTCGCTTCCTCACCGCGGAGGAAATGCGCCGCGCCCTGCCCCAGGCCCGCGTGTATCATCAAGCCCGCAAGGACCTTCGTCTGTGGTTGGTGCTGGAAAAACCGCATCCCTCCCCCACGGAGCGCCGGGCATGAGCGTTCCCGAAGACATGTTCGTTTTTCCCGACGCCGGGCCGCTGGATCAGCGCTCCGACGAAGAATTGGTGCTCCGGGCCATCGACGGCGACCGGGAAGCCTTTGGCGCGCTGTACCGGCGTTACGTGAAACAGATTTACAACTTCATTTTGTATCGCGTCCAGCATCCCCAGGAGGCCGAAGACCTGACCGCGCGCGTCTTCTTCCGGGCCTTGCAAAACATCCACCGCTTCGAATACCGGGGGCTGTCCTTTTCCGCGTACCTGTACCGCATTGCCCACAACCTGGTTTCCAACTGGCATCGGGACAACAGCCGGGTGCAATCCATTCCCCTGGAAGACGCGCCTCCCCCGCGCACCGAAGTGCATCCGGAAGCCCTGCTCATTCAAGAGGAAAACCGGGAAGTCCTTCTGCAGGCCATTCGCGCCCTGCCGGAGGACCGCCAGTTGCTGTTGATTTTGAAATTCGTGGAAGGGCTTTCCAACGCGGAAATCGCGCACATCATGGGCCGCACCGAAGGTGCCATAAAAAGTCTGTACCATCGCACATTAATAGCATTGCGTCAACATTTGAAATCGTTACAATACGAAGAGGCGCGTCGAGGGCGACGTCGCAAACGCGCTTCAGGCGCACAGGCCAATTGAACAAAAGGACCCGCCTCCATGCTGCTGGCAGGTAGCATGGAGGATTGTATTGCGTAGCCCAAGACGCTCCCGTACCCTTATCCCATCAGGAAAAGAAAAGGAGGAACCATGTCCGAACAACGCATTCTCAGCCCGGAAGTGGAACAACAGGTTCGCGAGTTCTTCCAACAGGAATTGCGCCATCCGATTCGCGTGGTGTATTTCACCGGCGGCTCGGATTGCATGTATTGCGACCTGACACAGCAATTGCTGGAGGAACTGGCCCAAGTGGACGACCGTATCCACCTTACGGTGTACAACATCGATGAGCATGCGGATAAGGCCAAAGCGTACCAGGTGGACCGGGTGCCCGCAACCATCATCCTGGCCGAAGAAGAGGGGGAAGAGAAGGACTACGGCATCCGTTTCTACGGTATCCCCGCGGAATACGAATTCTCGTCCTTGCTGCATACCCTGGCCATGGTGTCCAAACGGGAATCGGGCCTGAGCCAGCCCACGCTCAAATTCCTGGAGCAACTGGATCGGCCGGTGAAGTTGGACGTTTTCGTGACGCCTTCCTGCCCGTATTGCCCCCGCATGGTGTATCTGGCGCATCAAATGGCGCTGGCCAGCCCCAAGGTGCAATCGGCTATGGTGGAAGCCATGGAGTTCCCCGATTGGGCCACCCAATTCGGCGTTTCCAGCGTGCCCCATACCGTCATCAACGAAGGCGCGGGCACCCTCATCGGCGCGGTGCCTGAAGGGATGCTGGTAGAAGAAATTCGGCGGGTGCTGGCCGAAACGCCGGCGTAGGCATAAAAGGTTGACCGTTGAGGGACCTGGTCAAGGAGGGCAGTTGTCATGGGTGTTGACGCTCAAGTCGTCCTGCTGGAAGGGATGGCCTTCGAAGCCACCGCGTCCAGCGGCCACAAAGTCATGCTGGACGCGGCCGAAGCCGTGGGCGGGAAGAATCGCGGGTTCCGGCCCATGGAACTGGTGCTGGTAGGCCTGTTGGGCTGCACGGCCATGGACGTGATTTCCATTCTGCGCAAGAAACGCCAGCAGGTCACGGCCTTTCACGTGAAAGGGCATGGGGAGCGGGCCGAAGAGCACCCCAAGGTGTACACCCACATCACCCTGGAATACCACGTGACCGGCAAGGGCGTGGAAGAAAAGGCCGTGCGCCGTTCCATCGAACTTTCCGCGGTACGGTACTGCCCTGCTCAGGCCATGTTGCGCCACATCCCCATGACGTACCGGTACTTCATTTACGAAGACACGCCGGAAGGCCCCCGACTGGTCGTAGAAGGGGAGTGGCAACCTCCGTCTGAGGAGTAAAATGAAAGGTGCGGGCCCTGCGACCCGCACCTTTCGTTTTGGAGGTTGCATGCATGACGCTGCGGGTAGAACGGTACGAGGTGGGGCCACTGGCCACCAACGCCTATTTGCTGGCCGACACGGAAACCGGCGACGCGGTGGTGGTGGATCCGGGCGCGGCCGGCGAAGCCCTGGCCCAGGAAGCCGCGCGGCAGGGCTGGCAGGTGCGCGCGGTGTGGATTACCCACGCGCACTTCGACCACTTCGCCGGGTTGCCCGCCCTGCTCAAGGCCCTGCCCCAACAGGTGCCCGTGGCCCTGCACCCCCACGACCTACCCCTGTGGCGTGCGGGGGGCGGCGCGTCCTTCTTCGGGTTCCCCCTTCCCCAGGTTCCCGAACCAGACCTCCTGCTCACCCACGGCCAACACTTGCAGGTGGGACGGTTCGTCTTTCAGGTACGCCACGCGCCCGGCCACTCCCCCGGACACGTCATGTTCTACGCACCCCAGGCCGGCCTGGTGCTCTGCGGCGACGTCATTTTCCGCGAAGGCATCGGTCGCACCGACCTGCCCCTGGGTAGTTTCCCCCTGTTGATCGACAGCATCCGCACCCAGGTCTTCACCCTGCCCGACGATGCCCGCCTGCTCCCTGGTCACGGCCCGGAGACCACCGTGGGCTATGAAAAGCGTTTCAACCCCTTTGTGGGCCAGGGGTAAACCACATCCCGGCCACGCCGATGACAACCCACTCGGCTTTGGCCAGCGGGGGCGGTCTGCTTTTCCGAAACAGCGCGGCCACGCGCCCACTCCACACCATTGTGATAAACTTGTCAGGAGACGCATCGAATTTCCTTCCAAGTCTTTGACAAAAGCCGAAGCGCAAAGAAAAGGCACAAGGTCTCCTTTCGTAGAACAATTACCGTGCAGGAGGACGGATTGGAATGCGGTATTTGAACGCCGACGACGTGCGACGGCGCCTGCCCATGCCGAAAGCCATCGAGGCCATGGCCCGGGCCTTTGCCGCGTACAGCCAGGGGCGGGTGAAGATGCCCTTGCGTTTGCGCCTGCAGGTGCCGGCCCACGAGGCCCTGGTACTGCACATGCCCGCGTACCTGCACGACGAACACAGGGAAGCCCTGGCAGTGAAAATCGTGTCCGTGTACCCCCACAACCCGGCCAAGGGACATCCCGTCATCTACGCCACCGTGCTGGTACTGGAGCCGGACACCGGCCGCCCCCTGGCAACCCTGGAAGGCAACACCCTGACGGCCATCCGCACCGCCGCGGCTTCGGGTCTGGCCACCCGTTTGCTGGCCCGGGAAGACGCGCATGTGCTGGCCGTCTTCGGTGCAGGGGTGCAGGCCCGCAGCCATATCGAAGCCATATGCACGGTTCGCCCCATCGAACGGGTGTGGGTGTACGCGCCCACCCGGGAACACGTGGAGGCCCTGATTGAGGAAATGGCCGGACGCGGCCCGGTGCCCCGAGACGTGCGCCTTGCGGAAACCCCTTCCCAGGCCATGGCCGAGGCCGACATCGTCTGCACCACGACCACGTCGGCCACGCCAGTCTTTCGTGACGAAGACGTGCGGCCTGGAATGCACATCAACGCCATTGGCTCCTATTCCAGGGAAATGGTGGAGATTCCCCTGGAAACCGTGGCCCGGGCCTATGTAGTGGTGGACAGCCGCGAGTCCGTCCGGGCCGAAGCCGGCGAAATCGCCCAGGCCCTGGACCGGGGCCTCATTTCCGAAGAGCACCTGGTGGAACTGGGCGAAATCGTCGTGGGACGCAAACCCGGGCGCACCCATCGGGAGCAAATCACTCTGTTCAAATCCGTAGGCCTGGCCGTGCAAGACGTGGCCGCGGCCCAGGTTGTATTGGAAAACGACTCGAACGATGGGTAGGGGCTTGACGAAACCTGAAGACACCCCAGAGCCATGAACACGTTGCTTCCTCCTCCCCCTCCACCTGTTTCCCAAGAACCGCCCTCAGCCGGGCAGCCTCCACTGCTGGCCGGGCGCTACGAATTGGGGGAAATGCTGGGTTCGGGTGGCATGGCCTGGGTGTACAAGGCTCGGGACGTACGCCTGGACCGGGACGTGGCCGTGAAAATCCTGCGGCCCCAATTTGCCCGTCTGCCTCGGTTCCGGGAGCGTTTTCTGGAAGAAGCCCGGTTGGCCGCCAAACTCAACCATCCCCACCTGGTCACCATCTACGACGTGGACCAGGAAGGCGACCGGGTGTTCATGGTCATGGAATACGTGCCGGGCACCACCCTGGCCCACGTCATCCGCCAGGAGGCACCCCTCTCCCTGGAAGAGGCCCTGCACCTGATGGTACAGGCCTGTGCCGGGGTGGGCTATGTGCATCGTTCCGGGCTGGTCCACGGCGACCTGAAACCCTCCAACCTGCTGGTCACGCCAGACCGGCGAATCAAAGTGACGGACTTCGGCATTGCGGGGGCCGTGGGTGTGTTGCTTACGGAAACCACCGAAAGCGGCCAGCAAATGGTGTGGGGGTCCCCCAGGTACCTGTCACCGGAGCATGCTCGGGGCGAACCCCTCGTGCCTGCTTCCGACGTGTACAGTTTGGGGTTGCTGCTGTACGAAATGCTCACCGGACGCTTACCTTACCAGGCCCATACGCCCGAGGAATGGGCCCAGGCCCACGCGTTCCAGCAACCCACACCGCCCCGGCGTTACCGCCCCGACCTGCCCCCACGCCTGGAGCAGGTGTTGCTCAAAGTGCTCTCCAAACGTCCGGGGGAGCGTTACCGAACGGCCGACCATTTGGGTCGGATTTTGCTGCTGTTTACGGAACGGGAAGAAACCCGAGCCGTGCCTCTGCCCGAAGCCCAAAAGACGGTGCAGGTGCAAGTCCCACCTGCTGCCCCGCAACGGGAGCAAGGAGAGCCGCCTCGGGCTGGAGAAGAAACGCCAGCACCGCGCCCCAGCCCCCAGGCAACGCCC